>JAHIER010000039.1 GCA_018901555.1 Patescibacteria group bacterium | reverse complement strand
TAATAAGATCTGTCAAAATCTATAAATCCTATTATTTTACCTTGCCTGCCAACAGGCAGGTTTTTTCGCCAAATAACATGACGCTTCCCTAAATCTTCATGGATCATGCCTTGCGGAATGTTATCAGGAAAATTTATAGAGTTAATTTCTTCTGAAAATTTATTTATAAATTCTTTTTTGTTTTTGAAACTGCTTTTTAAAATTATTTTTTTATCTTCTGAAAAATATTTTTTAGTTTGTTTTAAATCCCAAATATGATTCCTTTTATGTTTGGTTTTGTAATTCTCAATTAATTTATGGAAAAATCCTAAAGTCCTGCCGAAAATTTCAACTTCTTTTATTAAAGGATTAAGTTTTTCCTTGCCATCTATAAGTTTTCTTATATACCCATAATGTTTTCCCCAGCTAATAATTTCTCTTCCCATTTTAGATTTCAATGGCGCAGAAACCGGAAATTTATTTTTGTGGAGATAATTAATCAGTTCTATTTCAGCTAAAATTTCTTCTTTTGAACGCCATTTTATTCCATAAGGAGAAAGCCGTAAAAAATATTTTTCATTTTTTGTTTCTATTATATAAGCAATGTTCCCGCTTGTAGCAAGAGGTTTTATTTTTTTAATTTTACCTAAATCAAAATTGTTTAAGATATTTTTTAAAACTTTCTGGGAAACTTTTTGTTTTTTCAGCATATTACATGTATCTTTTATTAATTTCTTCTTCAACTTCCCTGCGGGTTTTGGCGTAACGAGAAGATGAAAGCTGTGCAATATCTCTGGCCCAATTAGGATCACCCGGTTTAAAAGCTAAAGTTTGCATATTAAAAGGCCTGGCGGTCTGGCCGTCAATTAAAAGTTTTAGATAAGAATTATAATTATCCAGATTAATTAAATCATGGCTGGTGAAAACCGGCTCAAATTGTTTTTCTAAAAATTCCCCGTCTTCCGCGCCAACTCGAAAAGCTGACATAGAACCGACATTGCCAAAAACCGCTTTTTTAATATTTTCTTCCAACTGACCGATATACTGATGGGCAATAGTTAAATTTAATTTATATTTGCGCGCTTCTGATAATATGGTTGCAATGGAATCAGTGGTGACATTTTGAAATTCATCAATATAAAGATAGAAATCTTTTCTTTGCGATTCTGGCAAGTCAACGCGGGAAAACGAAGACATCAAAAGTTTGCCGACAATAATCAAGCCGAGCAAACTGGAATTAATATCACCCAACCGTCCCTTGGAAAGATTAACTAAAAGAATTTTTTCTTCATCCATTATTTTTCTGAAATTGAAAGCTGATTTTTCTTGCGCAATAATCGGGCGCATTATGTCATTGGATAAAAATGTATCAAACTTGCTGGTAATATAAGGCACCATATTCTGGAGCGCCGCTTCCCCCCCGGCCTTCTCAGCCACATCCCTCCAAAAAGATTTAACCACCGGATTATTGCTTTTAGATAATTTATAATCACGGAAGTTTTTATCACTCATCACTCTGGAAATTTCCAAAAGAGTATTGCCTGATTCTGGATCATCCATTACTAACATAGTGGCATTCCTGAAATATTGCTCAAACATCGGCCCGCCAGCTATTTTCATATCAAAAAGTTTATTGAAGATGCCTATTAATTCATTGATAATAAAAGTTTTTTGTTCCGGATACTGCGGATCATACTCCAGCATGTTTAATCCCATTGGCCGGCTAACATCACCAGGGTTAAAATAAATTAAATCATCAATTCTTTTCTTTGGAATACGCGATAAAATATCCTGCAAATCAGAACCGTGCGGATCAATAAAACAAACTCCCTTGCCATTTTCAATATCCTGAACAATCATGTTTTTGAGCAAAACAGATTTGCCGGTGCCGGTCTGACCGATAATATAAAAATGGCGACGACGGTCATCATCTTTCATATAAACAAATTTTTCCTGGCCGCGATAAATGTTTCGGCCAATCAAAATCCCGCGATCAGGCAGATTAAGAGGCGGGGCAGATTCTTTGGTTTTAACATATTTAAGCTGAGGGGTTGCAATAGAACTTATTTCTGAAGGAAAATGAAAAATCGTAGCCAGTTCTGCCGTATTAAGCGGAATAGAATTATTTTTATCAGAAATTCTAAAACAGAATTTGTAAAAAAGTTTGCGCAAATATCCTCCTTTGGGCCTGAAAAAATAAAAATTGTTGCCTTGAATATCTCCAAATTGCAAAAAAACGCTTTCTAATTCTGACAAAATCGTATCAGCTTTGTTTTTATTATTACTTGATACCATTAAACGAATATTAACAGACATAATCTGACGCGAAGCTTTGACTTCAAAAAGTTTTGCCAATTCTTCATCAATCGATTTAGGCGTGGCGTTTTCTTTTTTAGAAGAATCCGGATATCCGAAAATCAAATATTTAACAGTTTCAAAAAATTCCGCTATTAAACTTTTTTCTCCTTTGACAGCCTCATGAAAAGATTTTCCTTCGCGAATTTTTAAAGAAGCGGATTTTGCCATTTTGGCAAAATCTTCCTTGGTCGGAGAAACAATGATTTGCAAAGCAGCGCCCTCACCTTCTTTTTGAAGTTTTGAAAAAGCATTAATAACTGTCTGCAATGGATCTAATTCAAATTTGTCATAGGTCTTGATGGGCAAAAGAAATTCTTTTTTCAATTTAACAATTGAACCAAGAGAATATCCTTCAGGTTTGAAAATATTATAATCGTCTTTTTTGATTTTTATTTCTGCTAAAGGGAAAAGACCGTGAACCTGTTTTTCAAAAAGCTGAGCGCGTTCGCGCGGAATAGCGGAATAAAAAACAACTTCATCTCCGGAAAAAGGCAGGCCAATTTCAAGAACATAAGAAAATTTAACTGACGACATGCCGGCATAAAATTGCTCCATCAAAGAAATAAATTCTTTGTGATTTTTTCTTTCTTCTTTGGTTTTGACTTCTTGCGGAAAACTTATCTCATAAAGAACCAAGTCAAGAGAACCAAAAAGATTTTTGCGTTTTTGAGAACGCGAGAAAAAAATATAAAAAATAGGAAGAAAAATTATTAAAAGCGCGGCGCCAATATAAAGATATAAAAAATAATTCGGCATTGTTAATGTGTGCTTTGAAAATATTTTACTAAAGCATCATGAAATTCGTCTTCAAGATGCGGATCCTGAATATGATCAACAATAGAAAGAGCGTTGAGAAGACCCTTGTCTTGAACAATCTGCATTAATTCTAAAATTTGCTCCTGATGCTGTTTTTCAACAGGCAGATTGCTTATGCGCTGAACCTGATCCTGAATTTCTTGAGGAGTGAACTTGTGTTCATTAGCTAAAAATTCCTCCGGACTTTTGCCGGCGTGTTCTTGAATGGCTTCTT
>JAHIER010000079.1 GCA_018901555.1 Patescibacteria group bacterium | reverse complement strand
ATATCAAAGTATAGGATTTGTCGCTAGATTTGGTTTTAGTTTTGAGAGGGAAACCGAAACAGCAGTTTTAACTGAAAAAGGAAAAAGAGCGGTTTATCATGAAAAGATTTTTAGAAATCCTGTCAGAAGATTTTTCCATAATTGGAAAGTTTGTCTGGTAAGATAATTTTAAAAACAAAAAAGACTGATTAATAATAATGAAAAATTTAAATGCGTGGTTAGTGATTTTGGCAGGTGTGCTTCTTGGACTTCATGCAGCAGGAATTTTTAATCTTTTAGAAGGTGTTGGAAGTTGGGCACTTGCAGTAGTTGTTTTATTGATTGGTATATTCCAATTAATGAAAAAGAAATAATTTAAAAAAATTGAAAGGAGGTGAAATATGACATTTACATCAGTAGAAATAATTGCTTTGATTTTGATTATTGTTGCGATAATAAAGATGCTAGTGCTTGTTGTGAAACCTATGACATGGATGAAATTTACTAGATGGATTTACAAGAAACCATCTGTGACTAAATTTATTGGCGCAATCTTGGCAGGAATTACTCTTTATTACCTGATTAACATGGGTATAACTATTGTCCAGATTTTAGCAATATCAGCATTTATAGCACTTTTGTTTGTTATTGGACTTGCAGAAGATGTCGGACCTTTTATTAAAAAATATGAGGCACAAATCAGGGCAGGCAAATTGTGGAAAAAGCATTGGTTTTACACATTACTCTGGCTTATTTTGTTAGCCTGGGGTGTTAAAGAACTATTTTTTTAATTTTTTATTTTTCTAATTCTTTTTTTTTGTTTTTTATCACACAAATATTTTTATATTTACAATTCTAAATTTATAGATGGAAAAAGACTCTCACAGATTATTTCTGCCTGATGACTATGATATAGATTTAATTAAAGCTGAATTTAGGATGAGCAAGTGGTATAATCCGAATTATAGTCCTAAAGAAATTGTACTTGCCCAAGAAAAGATGATTGACCTTGGAAAAAAAATAAGTGAAGAACAAGAATTAAGCCCTTTAAATAACGCTTCCGATTAAGTAATGTGGCGTCAGCTTTTTAACTTTCACCATCAATTTCTTTCCTAAAATTTTTTCCCTGGAAAGAATTGCAAAAAGCTTGTAATTTTCGTCGCGGGCGAGATAAGTGTTTTCAAAACCTTTCTGGTCTAAGAGAACTTTATGAATTGTGCCAAGGAATTTCTTCTGAATCTCGTCGCAGATTTCTTTATGAAGACACAGAAGTTTTATTGCTCTTTGTTTTTTTGTGTCTGCATCAACCTGAGATTTCATCTTTTCTGCAGATGTTTCTGGACGTGGCCAGAATTTGGAAACGTTTATTGTTTCTGGCTTTATTTCTTTGATTAAATCATAAGTTTGTTGAAAATCTTTTTCTGTTTCTTCTGGAAAACCTACAATCACATCAGTAGAGATATGAATTTGCGGGAATTTTTTCCTGAACTCCTTGATAATTTTTAAAAAATCTTCGCTAGTGTAATTCCGATTCATTAATCTCAAAATTTTATTGCTTCCTGACTGAACAGGAATGTGCAAGAACTTGAAGATTTTTTTATCTTTGTAAATTTTAATTAAATCAGAAAGAATTTTAAGAAGATTGTTAGGATTGCTCATCCCGACTCTGAGATAAAAATTTTTCTTTATTTTTATAATTTCTCTCAACAATTCAGGCAGTAAATATTTTCCTTCGTCATTTCCATAAGAAGCACAATCCTGCGAGGTAAGCCAAATTTCTTTTGCACCAGAATCTAAGTCACTTTTTATTGATTCTAAAATTTTTTCTTTTGGATAAGAAAACAGCTTGCCTTTTGCAAGTTTAGTTATACAATAAGAGCAATCTCCAAGACAGCCCTCTGAAATTTGAGTTATTCCAATAAATTTTTCTTTTGGTATTTTTGGCAAAGTTAATTTAATCTCTTTTCTGTGCCTGAGATATTTTTCAGGCTCATAAGTTTTGGAAAAAACATCTTGAATTAAATTGATAAGATTTTTTATCTGACTTGTATCTAATAAAAAAAGATTTTTATGGCTTAATTTGCTTTTGTTTATTCTTGGCATACACCCTGCAAGGATAATTTTCTTTTTTTCCCTAAGCAAATCCTGAATTCTCCGACGTATTTTTTCTTCTGTTGGCTCCTTAACAATGCAGGAATTTATTATAATCAAATCTGCATAATTAACATTTGAAGTTATATTAAACCCAACTTGTCTTACCAACCCTTTCATTATCTCTGTTGAATTGTAATTCGCAGTGCAGCCGTAAGTCTCAAAATAAATTTCCATAAAAATAAAAAGAGGGACAATTTAAAAATAAGACGGTTAATCCTTCAGTTTTTGATTAAAAATTAAATTAAAGAAATAGTTTAAAAATATAAAATTAAAAAATAAATAATAGATTATTTACTTCTGGAGTATAGCTAAAATTACTCCTATAGCTGTTGTTAGAACAACAATCCATCCAGCAATCATAGCAACAGTACTTCCGCCAAGCCATACTGGAAGAACTAATGTTCCACCAATCATTCCAAAACCAACTGCTAGGGAAACAATTACACCAGTCAACCAAGCCACAAAACTTAGTACAGAGCTACTAGATTTTTTTGCAGGCATTTTTCACCTCCTTTATTTAATTATATACGTTT
>JAHIER010000038.1 GCA_018901555.1 Patescibacteria group bacterium | reverse complement strand
TCATCATGGCAATCATAAGGATGAACAAAAACGGATTTTTGAAACTCATAAAATTCTAGATTTTTTAAATGATTTCTAAACGCGTCTCTGATTTTTCTGGCTTTTTCAGGCACATCAAATAAAACGATTCTCCATTTTTTATCCCATAGCTTTGGTTTTTTTATTTCCATTTTGTCTAAATTATAAGTTAAAGCTCTTTCTTTGCCTCTATCAGTTAAAACAAGTGTAATTGTTCCGTCTTTATTTTCTTTTTCTTTTATTAATTTTGATTCATACAATTTTTTTATTGCTCTTCTTAAATTTTGTTGATTAATCCAATCCCATTCCTTTTTCATTTCTTTAATAATTTGGAATGAAGTTCTAGGGGAAGGAGAAAGGCCAAGCGCCACCCCGCCCAATAAAAGAATAAGTATTTTCTTTTGCGTTGAGCCCAGTCGTTTTTTCATTATTATTATTTTATAATCGGTGAAATTTAAAGTCAATCATTTAGTTACGATCGTAAGCAAATGAGTATGATAGAAAGAAGAAAAAGTGCTAAGAAGATATAAAAGTATCAGGTTTGCAGAAATGCAGGCCTTTTTATTTGCAAATTTGGTGAAAATTTTTTATATTAAAGAATATGAAAGAACAACGAACTTTAATTATTATTAAACCAGATGCTCTGCAGAGAAATTTGTTGGGTGAAATTATTACTCGTTTTGAAAGAAAAGGATTAAAAATTATCGGTTTAAAAATGATTCAACTTGAAGACGCGCTTCTTGATGAGCATTATTGCCATCATAAAGGAAAGCCGTTTTTTGAATCACTTAAAAATTTTATGAAATCAGCTCCGGTTGTTGTGATGGCCTTGTCCGGACTCAATGCTATTAGCGCTGTCCGTTTAATTGCGGGCGCTACTAAGGGCTATGAGGCAGATGCTGGCACAATCAGAGGCGATTTTTCAATTAGTGGGCAAGCTAACATTGTGCATGCTTCTGATTCTCCAGAAAATGCTGAAAATGAAATAAGAAGATTTTTTAAAGACAATGAACTTTTTAATTATAACAGAGCTGATTTTGACTTTGTTTATGGCGAAGAAGAGCGGGGTGAATAACTTGTGCATAAGTTATGGAAAAATAGGGGAAATCCCGCTTACAACGGGATTGATTTTTGCTATAAAAAGGAGTATAATATAAGCAGGTTATTGGTGAGAAACTTCTTAGATTAAGTTGTTTCACTAGGGAGCCTAAATTATCTTGACCCTTGGGTTTAGGATTGCGGGCACCCACCTGGCATAAGAGCTGGGAGTACTCTGCCAATAACCTAAAGAGCGTCCCGAGCTTGCCGAGGGATTTTCTTTTTAAAAAATTTATATTAAAATAAGCATATTGATTTATGATTTTTGGAGAAAATTTTTCTAAAATAATAGTTTTAATTTTTCTATTAATTCTTGCCACTCACGCTATCGCTATTTATTTTTCTTTATATTGGATTATTTGGTGGTTTGATAATGCAATGCATTTTTTGGGCGGATTATGTTTATCGTTTTTTGCTATTTGGCTTATTTATTTTGCAAAAAAAATTGAACTAGGCAATACATCTAATTTTTTTAGTTTGATAATAATCGTTTCTTTAGTTGTATTAGGTGGAGTGTTTTGGGAGTTTTTTGAATTTTTCTTTGACAATATTATTTTTGGCAAGATATCTGGATTAATTAGTCTTGCTGGACATGCGCAGTTAGGATTAGTTGATACAATGTCAGACCTCTTTTTTGATTTATTGGGCGGATTATTGGGCGGATTATTATTTTTAAAAAAACATGACAAAAAATAATACAGAAAATAAAAGAAACCCCGTTGGGGTAAAAATTTCGTTTTTAGGCGCAGCTCAGGAAGTTACTGGTTCTAATTATTTAATTGAATGTAGCTCCGACGCAAGGTCGGGACAAGCAATGAAATTGCTTGTTGACTGCGGTCTTTTTCAAGGTTCTAAAATAAGTGAAGATAAAAATAATGAGCCATTTGTTTATGATCCAAAATCCATAAAAGCTCTTATTGTTACTCATGCGCACCTTGATCATATCGGCCGTATTCCCAAGCTGGTTCATGATGGTTTCAAGGGAAAAATAATTTCTACATTTCCAACCAAAGATTTGTCTGAAATTATGCTTTTAGACAGTCTGGGTGTTTTGGAAAAAGAAGCTAAAAGAAGCGGCAAAAAACTTGTATATGATGAAAAAGATGTTCATCAGGCCATGAGTCAATGGCAGGCAGTTGATTATTCTGAAAATTTTACAGTTGGTGATTTTAAAATAACCCTTAAGGATGCCGGACATATTCTTGGTTCAGCCATGGTAGAAATGATTTATTCTTCGACAAGTTCAGGGCAAAAGAAAATAGTTTTTTCTGGTGACTTAGGAAATCCCTTGACGCCATTGCTTCCAGATCCTCAGCCCATTAAAGATGCTGATTATTTAATTATTGAAAGTACATATGGAGATAGGGAACATGAAGGCAGAGGAGGTTCTAGTTTAAAATTAGAAAGAGTCATTGAGGATACAGTAAAAAAACATGGGGTTTTAATGATTCCGGCTTTTTCTTTGGAGCGCACTCAAAAAATACTTTTTGAAATTAATAATCTTGTTGAAAATGATCGTATTGCAAGAATTCCTATTTTTTTAGACAGCCCTCTTGCCATCAAGGCTACCTCTGTTTATAAAAAATATCAGAAATATTTTAATCAAGAAGCAAAAGAAATAATAAGAGGCGGTGATGATCTTTTTAATTTTCCTGGCCTAAAAATGACCTTAAGCACAGAAGAATCCATGGCTATAAATAATGCGCCTGAGCCGAAAATTATCATTGCTGGATCCGGCATGTCTAATGGAGGCAGAATAATTCATCACGAACGCCGTTATCTTGGCAGTTCTAAAAATACTTTATTGATTGTTAGTTATCAGGTAGCAGGATCTTTGGGGCGCAGATTGGAAGAAGGAGCAAAGACTGTAAATATTTTTGGCGATATTATACCGGTGTCAGCTAGGATAGAAAATATTCTTGGATTTTCATGTCATCCTGACACCAATGAATTATATGATTTTGTTAAAGAAACATCGGATACTGTTAAAAAAGTTTTTGTTACTCATGGAGAAATGAAGTCAGCATTATTTCTTACCCAAAAACTGCGCGATAATCTTTGCGTTAATGCTGTCTGCCCGAAATTTGGAGATTCCTATGTTTTAAATTTTTAATTTTTGAACTATAATATCTTTATATGAACAATAAAAGACATCCTCACCTTAAAATAAAAATTTGCGTGTCAGGCGCTGCTGAAACAGCGCATTGCGGGCCGGACGCTCTTGAAAAAGCAAAAGAACTTGGCAGAGAAATAGTGCGCCACAACGCAGTTCTGGTAACAGGCGCCACAACAGGATTCCCTTTGTGGTCAGCTATGGGCGCTAAAGAAGAAAATGGAATTTCTCTTGGCCTTTCGCCTGCTTCAACAGAAAAAGAGCATGTAAAAGAATACAAACTGCCATTAGAATATATGGATTTGATTATTTATACCGGATTCGGTTATTCCGGCCGGAATCTTTTATTGACCAGGTCTTCTGATGCCATTATTGTCGGATGCGGAAGAATGGGCACGCTTAATGAATTTACCGTTGCTTATGAAGACGAGAAACCAATAGGAATTTTGCAAGGTAGTTGGCAAACCGATGAAATTATTGAAAAAATAATTAAGGAATCGCATCGCGGTATGGGCAAGGTTATTTTTGACTCTGATCCAAAAAGATTAGTAGAAAGACTTATTGAATCAATCAAAAAGGATAAAGTAAAATAAAATGATTTCCATCTATGTAAAAGGAATTGGCATGATGATTGGAATGATTTTCGGCGCCGGTATTTTTGCCTTGCCCTATGTTTTTTCCCAGTCAGGAATTTTTTGGGGCGTTATTCATTTTTTCATTGCCTTTTTGGTTTTAATTTTTTTACATTTTTTATATGGCGAGGTGGCTTATTATACTAAAGGCAGGCATCGTTTTACTGGTTATGTGGAAATATTTTTGGGCAAAAAAGCTAAACAGCTGGCTTTTATTACTACCATCGCTGCCTATTACGGAACACTGCTAGTTTATGGTTTGTTGGGTGGAAACTTTCTGTCTAATTTTATTAATGGCAATCATGCCAAATTAATTTCTATTTTATTTTTTATTGTAGCCGCTATTTTTTTATTGTTAAGAATGACAAAAATCGCGGAAATTAATTTTTATTTAAGCATTCCACTTTTTGGTTTTATTATTTATCTTCTTTTTGTTTCTTTCCCAAGTATTAGGGTAGAAAATTTTGTTATTAGTTCTGATCTGAATGCTAATTGGTTTTTGCCTTATGGAGTTTGGTTATTCGCTTTGAGTGGCTTTGCCGCTTTGCCGGAAACACGCGATATTTTTGCAGGCAAGGGAATTAGAGGTTTTAAAAAAGTAATTCTGGCAAGTTTAATTATTCCAGCTATTTTTTATTTTATTTTTATTTTTGGAGTTTGGGGAGTGAGTGGGCAGGCAACAACCAAGGATGCTCTTTTAGGATTAGCGCATATTTTAGGAGAAAAAGCTTTAATGATTGGTTCTTTAATAGGGTTTTTAGCTGTTTTTACATCTTATTTGGCATTGGCAATAGACATGAAGGGTATTTTCCGTTTTGATTATAAAATACCAAAGTTATTTGCCTGGTTTTTAACTGTTATACCTCCCTTGGCTCTTTTTCTTTTGGGCGCAGTTGATTATGTTAAGATTTTAAGTATTGTTGGCGCCTTGGGGCTAGGCACGCTTGGTATTTTTATAATCCTTATGGCAAGAAATTTAAGAAAAAGAATTAGGGAAAATGATCCAGGAGATTTTTTGGAAGATGTGGCTATGGAATACAGCCGGCCGAATAACTCTATGCAAATATTTATTATGATTGCCATTTTAGCCGGCGTGGCTTACGAACTCTGGCGAATTTTTTTATAAAATGTTAAAATATCAATAATATGAAAAGGCAATTTACGGCTATTTATAAAAAAAGCGGAAAATGGTATTTGGGCTGGGTTGAAGAAATCCCTGGCGTAAATACCCAAGGTAAAACCCTTAAAGAAACAAAAGAAAATCTTAAGGAGGCGTTATTTTTAATTCTTGAAACAAACAAATTTTTAAATAAATCTCAAACCAGCCAAAAAGTCATCAGGGAGCCATTAATGGTTTCTGTTTAATGAGAAGAATAAAATTAATAAAATATATCGTAAGTGAAGGATGTATTTTTGTTCGTGAAGGCGCTAAGCATAGCGTTTATTTTAATCCATTAACTAGAAGATCATCTACAATTCCTCGGCATAAGGAAGTAGATAATTTTCTTGCCAGAAAAATTTGCCGAGATCTTGGCATAGCAGAGATCAAAAAATAATTTATAATACTAGCATGCGTATTGTTGCGGATTTGCATATTCATTCAAAATACTCGCGGGCGGTTTCTAAAGAGATGACTCTTGAGAATATTGCTGTTTGGGCTAAGAAAAAAGGAATTCAAGTAATTGGAACTGGAGATTTTACACATCCTCAGTGGTTTAATGAAATCAAAACAAAACTTGAACCAGCAGAAAAAGGGCTTTATAGGTTGAAATCCGAACTTGGACATTCGATGTCCAAGCGGACATCGAATGTCCAAGTTAATTCCACTCGCTTTATGCTCACCACTGAAATTTCCAGTATTTATTCTAAGGGAGGCAAAACTAGAAGAATTCATACTTTAATTTTTACTCCATCAATTGAAGCCGTGGAAAAAATTAATACTAAACTTGGCTGGATCGGAAATTTAAAATCAGATGGCCGGCCTATTCTTGGATTGGATGCAAAAGAATTGGCAAAAATAGTTTTAGAGGCAGATGAAAAATGCGCAGTTGTGCCAGCTCATGCTTGGACACCATGGTTTTCTATTTTTGGTTCTATGTCTGGTTTTGATTCGATTGAGGAGTGTTTTGAAGAAATGACTCCGCATATTTTTGCTATTGAAACCGGGTTAAGCAGTGATCCGGCTATGAATTGGCGTCTTTCAGCCTTAGACAAAATTTCTTTAATTTCAAATTCTGATTCCCATTCACTCCAAAAACTTGGCCGTGAAGCCAATGTTTTTGATTGTGAACTTTCTTATGATGGGATAATAAATGCCATTAAAAGCAAAGATCCGAAAAAATTTTTATATACGCTGGAATTTTTTCCTGAAGAAGGCAAATACCATTATGATGGTCATCGGGATTGCAAAGTTTCTTTTTCGCCGGAGGAAACAAAAAAACACAAAAATAAATGTCCGGTCTGCGGGAAAAATTTAACTATCGGAGTTCTTAATAGGGTGGATATTTTAGCTGACAGAAAAGAAGGGGAAAAACCAAATAATGCGATTCCTTATAAAAACATGATTCCTCTAGATGAAATTATTGGTGAAGCTTTTGGTGTCGGGCCTAAATCAAAAAAAGTCATGGAACAATATGAAAAATTAGTTTCTAATCTTGGCAGTGAATTAAATGTTCTTGAAAACTCTTCTTATGAAGAGATTGCCAATGTTGCAAATTCAAAAATTGCTGAAGCAGTAAAAAATGTAAGAGAAGGAAAAGTAAATATTAATCCTGGATATGATGGTGAATATGGAAAGATTTCAATCTGCGTTGTTTAAAACAAAAAAAACGGCCTTGCAAGCAAGGCCCTTTTATATTAAATGAAAATTGTAAATGTAAATGATCTATTGTACTGGTGGGAACAGAAGAGAGAAGCTTCTTGACTTTATTTGTTTCTTGCAACTTGTTGCTAAGACTTTATGAGGCGTGCCTCTCTTCAATTCCCTGCGCAGTATGTTAATTAAACTACTTTTATAATAATAAAAAAATATAACCCTTGCAAGCGGGGGTTGTGGATAACTTTAAATTGTGTATAATCTTTTACAGCGCTATTTTTTAGTTCTTTGGCAAATTAAATAAAAATCGAAAAGGAGCAAAAGATGAAAAAATTAATCGTTATCTTTATATTGTTTATAATCTTTAATTTTTTGTTAGGCTCTGCTTTTGCTGAAAAAATAGAATTCAAGGAAAATGACGCGCATAAACTTGTAGACAAAGGAATTGATTATTGCAAGACAGTGGAAAAGGTTTGGAGTGATTATAAGGTCGATCAATATTGCCGAAAAGCCTTAAGATTTTTTCGTAAGGCTCTCCGTATCGGCGGATTGACAGAACAAGAATTGATTAATGTGTATCTAAATCAAGGAGTTTGTTACGGCTATATGCGCTGTTATGATAAAGCAGCTGAAAGTTTTAGCAAGGCTCTAAAACTTGATCCGCGCAATACATTGGCTTTATTGAATCGCGCTATCAATTATGCGAATATAGGAGAAAGGGATAAGGCGATTGAAGATCTGGAAAAAGTTATAGTATTAGATACCCATTCTCCACAAGGGGAATTTGCGCAAAAAGCAGAGGAAATACTGGATTGTTTATAAAGGAAAAAAGTAAAAAAGCCATGATTTGTACATGGCCTTTTATTTTATTTTGCTTTTTCTATAATTTTATTAAATACTTCTGGTTTGTGTTCTGCGAAATAAGCTAAAATTTTTCTATCCAAAACAATCCTTTCTTTTTTGAGTTTGTTCATAAAAACACTATAAGAAATTCCTTGTTCACGGCTAGCCGCATTTATTTTTATTTGCCAAAGTTTTCTGAATTCGCCTTTTTTCTTTCTACGATGCTGAAAGGCATATTTGCCGGCATGGAGAATGGCTTC
>JAHIER010000075.1 GCA_018901555.1 Patescibacteria group bacterium | reverse complement strand
TTCTTCAGTCATTTTATATCCCTTGAGGAACGATAAACCTCATCGCTGTTTAATAT
Source organism: Patescibacteria group bacterium (assembly GCA_018901555.1). Classification (GTDB taxonomy): domain Bacteria; phylum Patescibacteriota; class Minisyncoccia; order UBA9983; family UBA9983; genus JAHIER01. Next base: position 2,370 of record JAHIER010000075.1, on the reverse strand, counting down.
TAATTCTAACTCTTCAACTCTTCGGTCTATATTTAAGAAACAATATTCGATAATTGAATTTTCTTTTTCATCTATTAACATCTTAAAATAACCGATTATTGCAGAATATTTTGTATCAGCCCCTTCCTTCATCAACTTACTGTTTTCTCCCCAATCTTCATCTCTTATCATCTCTTCAAACCTTGTGACACAATCACCCATTATACCTCTCACCCCTCCAGAAAGTTCTCCTTTAGATATATGTGGTTTAATCAAATCTTCATATTGATTTACAAGATGAGCCATAAACTTGTGAGGGTGTATTCTTGCCATTTTAATTTTTTTCTATCTTAGATTTAATTTCTTCAAATGGGATTTTGTTTTTTAAGTTCTCTCCTTTAATTTTACTCTCTTCTGGAAATGCATCTTTCGGGCATTTTATTTTTATTCCTGCATCTATCAGTCCTTTGAGGAAAGCATATACTCTTGTTTTATGAATTGCTCTCAGCATTCCAAAATCCACAATCGGAGTTTCAAGTTTTTTCGAGATTATTTTTTTCCCTGTCAAAAATCCTGTTAAATAAGAGGCAGGTATTGATTTTAAACTGCCCTTTGAATTTTCAGGAAAACCATATGTCTGGAGTTCCTTAGAATCAACCCCAAGAATAACTTTGTCTTTTGCTTCTTTGCTTTCGATATACTGCGAAATAAGATATCTATTTGTCCTACGGAAAACAATTCTCGGCTTTCCACTTTTTAGTAACTTTAATCTTTTTAGATAATCTGTTTTATGTTCTTTTCGTCTTTTTTTCAATGTTTTCATTTTTTACCTTCCTGAAAAAAGTGAAGTCTAGAAATCTCTAAAAGAGATTTTTCTTGCTTTCGTCTTTTTTTCAATGTCTTCATTTTTTCAAACTCCCTAGATACTCTTTTAGATGAGCTTTACTCTTGAATTTTCTGTTTCTTATTTTTTTTCTTATATCAATAACATCCTCTTTTGCAACCTCTCCTTTTTTGTTTACCTCAGAAAGATAACTTCTTAGTTTTCTAGTGAGAATAACATATTCTTTTTTCCTGCTCTTATTTATTTTTCTTATTTTTCCAGGACTTCTCTTTTTCTTTTTTCTTATCTTGGTTTTTTTGCCTTTTATTTCTCTGATAATTATCGCACCTTCTTTCTCCAAATCTCTTATGTCCTGCTTAGTTATGGCCTCTTTTATTTCATTTATCCTTGATTTAACAAATATAATTCTTCCTTCTCCGACCTTCAGAGTTTTTGAAGCCAGTTGTTTTTTCTTTGACAAATTCATTTCTTTTTCCCCTTGACATCTTTATCTTTTGATTCTGTCTTTTCTCCTTCTCTAGTTTTGCCTTTTATCTTTTTTGGCAAATTATAAACCTTGATTTTTCTTTCCTCTGCCTTTTTTATTATTTCTTCTCTTTTCTTTTTCCCTATTTTTCCAATAATGATAATCTCATTTTGCTTTAGTTTTTCCAAATCCTTTGTATTTTGAACAATAGTTAGAATTTTTTCTTTTATCTTTCTGCTTTCTTTTTTTGATTTTTTATGCCCGATGCTAACCACTGCGGGATACCCTTTTCTTTTCTCGCGCATTTTGTTGTCTCTTCCAGTCGGTCTTCTCCATTTTTGTTTTTTCTTCCTTCCTTTTCCCAATTTAGATAAAAGATTTCCCTGTCTTCGTAAAAATTTTTTAGTCATCTTATATATCCTTTCCTGCTTTGTTAGTCATGAAAAGTCCGTCCTGAAAAATTCTCCTGTCTCTTTTTCCAACTTTTGTTGCTTTCTCCAAATTCGCCGCAGTCTGTCCTGCAAGTTCTCTATTGTTCGAAGTAATTGTTATTTCCTGCCCGTTGATTTTAATATCAACCCCCTCAAGAATTTTTGCTTTTCTCGGGATTTTTTCTCCAAGAAAATTTTTTATTACAGCTCTATTCCCATTTATCTCAACACTTATTGGAAAATGACTAAAACAGATTTTTAATTTATATTCAAATTTTTTCTGAACACCTTCAATCATATTTTTTATATGTGCTGTAATAGTGTTCATCTGTTTTTTCTCGTTTTTAGTAGCTCGCTCGTGGAAGATTAATATTTCATTATTCTCTTTTTTAACTCTGAGATTTCCAAAATTAAACTTTTTCTTGTTTTCCCCTTCAGGACCTTTAATAATTACAAAATTGTTATCTATGTTTAAATCCACTCCGTCCGGAATTCTAATTTTTTGAATTAATGATTTTTTCATTTTAGTAAAAATACGCAACCAAGCATCCTCCTGCATTTTCTTTTTGAGCTTCATCATGGGTTAGAAGTCCCTTATTTGTTGATATTATCATTGTCCCCATTTCTCTTGAAGGAAGATATCTTCTTCG
>JAHIER010000037.1 GCA_018901555.1 Patescibacteria group bacterium | reverse complement strand
GAAATGATTTGGTCTTTGCGCAAACGAGGTATTGAGCCGTTTGTAACTTTGTGGCATTGGACTTTGCCTTATTGGGTTGCAAAAAATGGCGGGTGGCAGAAAAGAAAAAATATTGAACATTTCGGTCGTTATGTAGAAAAAATTGTTTCTGCGCTCAAAGATGATGTGAAATTTTGGATAACTTTAAATGAACCAGAAATTTATGCTAGTAATTGTTATCTTAAGGGAGTTTGGCCACCACAAAAGAAAGGCTTGTTTGTTTATAAAAAAATAATAAAAAATTTGTCTAAGGCGCATATTCTTTCATTTAAGATAATTAAAAAAATAAATCCAAATCTTAAAATTGGTATTGCAAAGAATAATATTTATTTTGAAGCTTACAAAAATAAAATAGTAAATCTTATTCTTAAAAAACTGATTGATTGGTGGTGGAATTTTTATTTTTTAAACAAAATTAAAAATTGTCAGGACTTTGTAGGATTAAATTATTATTTTCACAATAGAATTAATAATGGTTTTAATAAAAATGAAAATAAAGAAATATCTGATCTTGGCTGGGAAATTTATCCTGAAGGGATTTATAATGTTTTGAAACAATTAAAAAAATATAAACTGCCGATTTATATCACTGAAAATGGAATTGCTGACGCTAAAGATGAAAAAAGAGAAAAATTTATTAAAGATCATTTAAAATGGATTCATAAAGCTATTCAAGAAGGTGTTGATGTGCGCGGTTATTTTTATTGGTCTTTGATGGATAATTTTGAATGGGATAAAGGATTTTGGCCCAGGTTTGGATTGGTAGAAATAGATTATAAAACATTGAACCGCAAAATCCGCAAAAGCGCCATGGTATATGCAGAAATTTGCAAAAGTAATGAATTAGAAACATGAGCTGGATTTTGATTGCTATTATTGCGCAGATTGTGCTGGGGATTTCAGCGGTTTTTGATAAATTGCTTCTCCGGAGAAAATTTTTTGATCCTTTGGTTTATACTTTTTGGCTGGGAATCTTAGGAATTTTTGCAGTATTAATTTTGCCATTTGGTTTTTCTAGTTTGCCATTAGGAATGGTCCTTTTAGCTCTTGTGGCTGGCGCTCTTTTTATAAGCGCCATGCTTTTTTTATTTTACGCTTTGGATTATTCTGAAGCTTCCAGCACTTTGCCAATAATCGGCGGTCTTTCTCCATTTTTTACTTTGATTATTGCCTACTTTTTGCTTAATTCATTTTTGGGATTTGGAGAAATTATAAGTTTTGTTTTGCTTGCCTTGGGCGGATTGATTTTATTTTTTGTTGAAAAAAAGGAATTAAGATTTTTATCTTTTATTTTTATTTTTAGCGCATCTATTCTCTTCGGTCTTTCCAGTGTTTTCAGTAAAATAGTTTTTCAAGCCGGCTCGTTTGCTTCCGGATTTTTTTGGATAAAAATAGGCGGTGTTATTTTTGTTTTAATGTTTTTACTTCGCAAATCTTTGCGTCAGAGAATTTTTTCTTCCAGTCGTCAGGCAAAAACCAAGCATCATTTTCTTTATTTTGCCAACCGGACCTTTGCCGGTTTAGGTTCTGTGCTTGTTTATTTTGCGATTTCTTTGGCTCATCCAGCTTTAGTTGACGCCACTCAAAGTTTTAAATATATTATTATTTTCTTTTTCGCTTGGCTGTTGTTAAAAGAAAGATTCAAGGGGAAAATTTTGTTTGGAAAAATTATCGCCACACTTTTTATAGTATTAGGAATTTTGTGGTTAGCTCTGGTTAATTATTCGCAAAATCTTCCTCTTGATCCTAAGCAAAATATTGAGTGGGGAATTACTTTTTCAACTAAGTTCAGTAAACAAATGGGCCTAAATTGGCAGGAAAATTTTAATGCTATCATTAATGATTTAAAGCCGGCAAAAATTCGGCTGGTTGCTTATTGGGATGAGATTGAAAAAGAACAGAATCAGTTTGATTTCTCTGAAACAGATTGGCTAATTGAAAAAACTAAAGAAAAAAATATTCCAGTCATATTAGTGATTGGCAGAAAAGTGCCGAGGTGGCCGGAATGTCATATTCCGTACTGGGCGCAAGGGGCTTCAAACGAACAATTATTAAATTATATTAAAGAAGTTGTTGAACGATATAAAAATTATTCTAATCTTTATGCTTGGCAGGTGGAAAACGAACCATTTTTAAAGTTTGGAGAATGCGGGGTGGCGAGCAAGGAAGCCGTGGAACAAGAAGTAAGTTTTGTTAAATCATTGGATTCTCAGCATCCGATTCTTCTAACAGATGGCGGAGAATTCGGTTTATGGTATAAAGCCGCCCGTTTAGGAGATATTTTTGGTACTACTATGTATAGAAATATTTATGCTGATGCAATTAGTTGGTTGATTGGTAATTTTGAATATCCCATCAGCCCGGCCTTTTTCAGGATCAAAGAAAAAATTACCAGGTTTTTGATAAATGATTATGGCAAACGGTTTATTGTGATTGAACTTCAAGCTGAGCCATGGAGCCATATCGCTCTTTGGGAAACAGATTATCATGATCAGATAGATCTTTTTGATATTGATTATTTTAAAGAAACCATCCAATATGCCAAAGAAACTGGTTTTGACGAATATTATCTTTGGGGCGCGGAATGGTGGTATTGGATGAAAGAAAAAAATAATCATTCAGAATATTGGAATGAAGCAAAAGAATTGTTTTCTAATTAAAGAAAAAAATAAAATTGTGTCAAAAATATGCTATCGCTAAAAATCGGCACAATTTAATTTGCAGGCGAGCAAATATTATTTTATTATTAAATCAATGGAAAATATTGTTGACATACTTAAAAGAGTTAATGCTGTTATAACTAACGGGCATTTTGTTTTTGCTTCCGGTAGGCATTCTGACATTTATGTAAATAAAAATGCTTTGTATGTTCACACAGATGAAACTTCAAAAGTTTGTGAGCTTTTTGCTGAAAAAAATAAAGACTTGGATATTGAGGTGGTGGTAGGACCTGCTTTAGGCGGAATTATTCTTTCACAATGGACAGCATGGCATTTATCAAAAATAAAAGGCAGGGAAATTTTATCTGTTTATACAGAAAAAGATTCCAACGAAGACCAGGTTTTTAAAAGAGATTATGATAAATTAGTTAAAAATAAGAATGTTTTAGTTGTAGAAGACATAACAACAACTGGATCGTCTGTTAAAAAAGCTGTTAAAAAGGTTCAGGAAGTTGGAGGTAATGTTTTAATGGTTTGCGCCATGATTAATAGAAATCCAGAGAGGGTCACATCAGAAGTAATTGGCGCGCCATTTTCTTATTTAGGCGCATTTGAAGCTGAGGATTTTGAAGAGAGCGAATGCCCAATGTGTCAAAAAAATATTCCAATTAATACCAATGTCGGTCATGGTAAAAAATATTTAGAGCAAAAAAATGTCAATAATTGATAAATATAATAAAAGATCAGATGCTGTTAATTCTCTAGTTTGTATAGGATTAGACAGTGATTTTGAAAAAATTCCTGAGAAATTTAAAAAACTGGAATTTCCTCAATTTGAATTCAATAAATCAATAATTGAATTAACTAATGAATATGCAGCTGCTTATAAACCAAACATAGCTTTTTATGAAGCGCGCGGAAGTCAGGGGTTGAAAGAGTTAAAAATGACCATGGATTTTTTACGGGAAAATTATCCGGATATTTTTACTGTTTGCGATTCTAAAAGAGGAGATATTGGCAATACTAATAAGGGATATATTGAATTAATTCTTGATTGGCTTGGTTTTGATGCTATGACAGTTTCTCCATATTTGGGAGGCGAGTCTTTAAGGCCATTTTTAGAAAGATTAGATAAGGGAATTATTGTGCTTTGTAAAACTTCGAATCCTGGCTCAGGAGAATTCCAGGATCTTAAAATTGAAGATAAACCATTATGGCAATTTATTGCTGAAAAAGTTACTAATGAATGGGACAAAAATAAAAATTGTTTGTTGGTGGTTGGCGCCACTTATCCGGAAGAAATGAAAAAAATAAGAGAAGTGACAGGAGATATGACTTTTTTGGTGCCAGGCGTGGGCGCGCAAGGCGGAGATGTAGAACAATTAGTTAAGGCTGGCAAGAATTCTCAAAACAAGGGCTTGATTATAAATTCTTCGCGTGGTATCATTTTTTCAGATAATCCAAGAACTGAAACTATAAAGCTCAAGGAAAAAATAAATAAATACAGATAAAAAGGAGGTTAGTTTTATGGATAAGAAAAAAATGGATGTATTGCTTGTAGGTGATAATAAAGAAAGATTAGAAGGAATAAAGAAAAAATTAGAAGAATCAGAAAAATATTCAAAAATAGTTATAAAAGTTTGTCCTTCATCCCAAGAAGCAATAGAGGTATTAAGACATAATCCACTTGAAGCGCAGATTTTAGACATTGAATCTTCTTATACACACCAAGTGACGCTTGCAATCGGACATTAGTTTTAATTTAAAGCGGAGTAGTCCTCCGCTTTTTATTTTTGCAAGATATTGACTTATTATTGCTATTTCTGCTAAAATATGAATAATATGGAGAACTTAACGAGAACTCAAATTATTTTATTGGTTTTGCTGGTGAGCTTTGTCACTTCTTTAGCTACAGGCATTGTTACAGTTACTCTGGTTAATCAGGCTCCTCAACCCATAACTAATACTATTGGCAAGGTTATTGAAAAAACCATTGAAAGAGTAGTGCCTGGAGAACATGTGGCTTCTATTATTCAGCCGTCAGCAGTTGTTTCTTCTGAAGAAAATATTGTGCAAATAGTCCAGAATTATTCTTCTGCTGTGGTTAGTGTGGTGGCTTCCAAAGACATGCCGGTTATAGAAAAATATTATATTAATCCTTTTGGAGACGATCCTTTATTTCAACAGCTTCCAGGATTACAAATACCTCAATATCGTCAAAATGGAACAGAAAAAGTTCAAATTTCCAGTGGCAGCGGATTTTTTGTTTCAGCTGACGGATTAATATTAACCAATAAACATGTTGTTGCAGATATTGAAGCAGAATATACAGTTATTATGAATGATGGAAGTAAATTAGGAGCAAAAGTTTTAGGAAGAGATCCATTGCAGGATATAGCGATATTAAAAGTTGAGGGAGATAAATATAATTTTATTCCTCTTGGAAATTCAGATAATTTAAAAATTGGGCAAAGTGTTGTTGCTATTGGCAATGCCTTGGGAGAATTTCAAAATACTGTTTCAAGGGGAATTATTTCAGGTCTGCATAGAGAAATAACTGCCAGTACAGGATCATCAGGCACTGAAGAATTACAGGAATTAATTCAAACAGATGCCGCTATTAATAAAGGGAATTCTGGTGGACCATTGCTTGATTTGTCTGGCAGGGTAATAGGAATAAATACAGCAATGGCGCAAGGAGCGGAAAATGTCGGTTTTGCTCTTACAATAAATGTTGCAAAGAGAGATATTGATGATGTAAAACAATATGGAGAAATAAAATATCCGTATTTGGGAATCAGGTATCAAGCGGTCACCGCAGGGATTAAAGAGCAGAAAAAATTGCCGGTTGATTATGGATTGCTTTTAATTAAAGACTCTTTAGGCGGGCCAGCTATATTAAAAGATAGTCCGGCAGAAAAAGCCGGATTAAAAGAAGGGGATATCATTATGGAATATAATGGCACAAAAATTCTTAAAAATAGCACCTTTGTTTTTCTTTTAAGCAAAAGCAGGATAGGTGATAAAATTAATCTCAAAATTTGGCGCGATGGGAAAGAAATAAATGCAGAAGTCCTTTTAGCCGAAAGAACATAAAATGTTTTAATTATGCCGTCGTGTCGGAAACTAAGTTTCCGACATTTTTTTGGCTGTCAACGTGCCACGTTGACCTGCCACGTTGACATTAATTTTGGCTGGAAAAATTAGGGAAAATAGTGGATAATATAGATATGGTAAATAAAAAACAACAACTAGGGCAATTTTTTACCACAAATTCTGATTATATTTTACAGGGATTAGAGAAATTCGTGAAAAATAAAAATGTTATAGATCCGTTCGCTGGAAATGGAGATTTAATTAACTGGGCAAAAAATAATAAATGCAAAAGAGTTAAAGGGTTTGATTGTGATGATAGTCATGTTGATAATAAGATAGTTTTTAAAAATGATTCTCTAAACAATCAAAAGAGGTGTGAATTTGTTTGTACTAATCCGCCATATCTCCACAAAAACAAGGCAAGCAAAAGTATAAAGGAGAAGTTTTTTTCTGGAATTCATTCAAATTTTGAAGACTTGTATCAAATCTCAATTTTTTCAATGCTTGGATGCGAGGAGGGAATAATGATAGTGCCGTTGAATTTCTTAAGTGCGGAAAATTCAAGCAAAATAAGAAACTTATTTTTTGAGAAATTCGAAATAATACATTTGAATATTTTTTCAGAGCAAGTTTTTGAAGATACGACCTATAATGTTATTTCTTTTTATTTTAAAAGAAAAAAAGATTTTAATGAAAATAATAAAATTTCAGCAGTTATATTGCCTGAAAGGAGAAAAATATCTTTTGTTTTGGAAAAGAAAAACGATTGGCAATTAGGAGGAGAATTTTTGAATAGTATAAAAATTACCAAGAATTATTTGGGAGTGTTTCGTTTAACGGAAGAATTTTTAGAATCCGGCGGTTATAAGGTAAAAATGGCCTTGCAAAATATAAAAGATATAAGAGATTTTAATATTAGCGGAGATTTTAAAAATATTCTTGAGAAAAATATATTGTTTTTGCGCGCAATTGATAGTAAGAACGGAAAAAAAATTCAAATTGAGAATATAAGAGATTATGGCATATTCGGGCTTGTCGGGAAAAATAGTTCTCGTAATATGGCCCATATTATTTTTAAAAAAGAAATTTCGCTTGAAAAACAGAAGATACTAATGAAGGAATTCAATGAAGAATTAAATAAAAATAGAGAAAAATACTTTTCTTTTTTTCTTACTAATTTTCGCGATAATAATCGTAAAAGAATTTCTTTTGATTTTGCCTATAAATTGTTGAATTATTTATATTTGGAAAAATATGAAAAACAACCTACATTATTTTAAAATTTCTCAAGAAAATAAAGAGCCTCATTTGGATCAGGATTATTTTATTTTGGAAAAACATCCGGAATTGAAAAAGTATCTTTCTGGTATAAAAGAAATTAAGGAAATTTTGATTACGATAAAAAAATTAACAGATAGCAAAGAAAATAAAAATATAATTGATAAATATTTTTTGGAATTATTCGAAATATTTAAAAATAATTTTTCAAATTGCTCTGAACTTGGTTGTTTTGTGAACGCTTGCGATACTACAAGGGATTTAATACAGAAAGATTTTGAATCTTTTAAAAAAATAACAAATCTTTTTATAAAGAAAAGAAAACTGGACGATAAAGTTCCTGAAAATTGGGTACAGGCGATTATTGATTCTAATTCTTCAAGAAAGAAAGGCGATTTGGGAGAAAGAAAGATTATTAATTTTTTAATAAAGAAAGGATATAAAGAAGTAAAAGAATGGAATGATTTTAAAAAATTCAATAAATGCGTCGCAAGATTTTCTGCAGAAAATTTTTCTACAAAAAATG
>JAHIER010000005.1 GCA_018901555.1 Patescibacteria group bacterium | reverse complement strand
TCCGGCGCTTCAGTAATGCCAATATAATTTCCTAAACTTTGGCTCATTTTATTTTTTCCATCCGTGCCTGTAAGAATTGGCATAATAACCAAGTCCTGCGGTTTTTGTCCAAACATTTCTTGAGCTCGCCGGCCTTGCAGTTCATTAAATTCCTGATCATTGCCAATAATAGTTAAGTCAGATTCCAGCATCACAGAATCATATCCCTGAAGAACTGGATAAACTGGCTCATGCAAGCCAATATCCTGGCCCTTTTTAATTCTTTCCTGAAACATATCGCGTTGGAGCATCTGCGCATTAGTAAATTTTGACATCAATCGCAGAAGATCTTCAGCGCTCATTTTGTCATACCATTCGCCATTATATCTAATTTCTAATTTTTTCTTGTCTAGAATTTTAGAGACTTGATCAATATAATTTTGAGCTAATTTTTGAACTTCTTTTTTGTCGCGCATAGAGCGAACTTCTCCTTTGTCTGTTGGGTCTCCAAAGCGCCCAGTAAAATCTCCGATTAAAAAAACAACAGTATGCCCCAAATCTTGAAATTGGCGGAGTTTTCTATAGATAACAGCATAGCCTAAATGCAAATCAGGCGTGGTTGGATCAACGCCATGCTTTATTCTTAAAGTTTTTCCTGATTTTAGTTTTTTTTCTAAACTTTCCCTTTCAATAATCTTTTTCACTCCGCGGGTTAAAACTTGTTCAATACTTGCCATAAAATAATCTTATCATTTTTAAATATTTTTCAAACTATTGACAATTTCTGTAGATTTGATATAATTGAGGTAGAAAATTTAAAGGAGGTTTTTATGAGTATTCTTATAGAAAGTCTTGCAAAAACCGGTGGTTTGGTTTTTGCAGTGAGTGGCGTCTTGTTGATTGCCAGACATTTTATTGGCAAACACGACAAAGCAACCATCGCCCGCGCGCAGGCAAAAATAATAAAAAAGAAAAAATAATAAAGACCCTACGTTCCCCGCAAAGCATCGCGGGGATTTCTTTTTGTAGATAAATTGTAGACAAAAAATAAGTTTAGGATTAATATAATTATCAATGATTAAAATAAGAAACTCTCGGGTGAAAAGATTTTTGATTGTAATTCTTTTTTTGATTTTTATTGGCGGAGCTGCGCTTTCCTGCGCAACGGCTTTTTGGGTTGTTACATTAAAAATACCTGATTTTAATTCTTTTGAAGAACGCAAAGTAATTCAGTCCACTAAAATTTATGATCGCACCGGCAAAATTTTGCTTTGGGATATTCACGAAGATATCCGCCGTACAGTTGTGCCCATAGATAATATTTCCAGATATTTAAAAAACGCCACCATAGCGATTGAAGATGACACTTTTTATCAGCACCATGGCATTGAACTATTGTCTATTTTACGCGCCTTTTTAACTAATCTGGGAAGCGGATCTTTGCACGGCCAAGGCGGTTCCACTATTTCCCAGCAAGTTATAAAAAATACCATGCTCACAACAGAAAAAAGTTATGTGAGAAAAATAAAAGAAGCAGTTCTTACTTTAAAAATGGAGCAAGCGCTTTCCAAGGAAAGAATTCTGGAAATTTATTTAAATGAAATTCCTTATGGCGGGAGCAATTATGGCGCGGAAACTGCCAGCCAAAGCTACTTTGGAAAATCCGCCAATGATTTAAATTTGGCTGAAGCCGCTTATTTAGCCGCCTTGCCCCAAGCCCCGACTTATTACTCGCCTTATGGCAATAATCGGGAGGAATTGAATTCCAGAAAAAATCTGGTTTTAAAAAGAATGAAAGAATTAGGATTTATAAATGAAGAAGAAGAAAAACAAGCGCAGGAAGAAAAAGTTTCTTTTTTACCGCAACGAGAACAGTCCGTGCTGGCTCCGCATTTTTCTGTTTACATAAGATCTTATTTGGAAAACAAATACGGCAAAGATGTGATAGAACACGATGGCTTAAAAGTTATCACCACGCTTGATTATAGTCTCCAGCAAAAAGCTGAGGAGTTGGTTAAAAAATACGCCGAAGAAAATAAAACCAAGTTTAACGCGAACAATGCCGGCTTAACAGCAGTTGATCCGAAAACCGGACAAATTTTAGTTATGGTCGGATCAAAAAATTATTTTAATGAAAAAGATGAAGGAAATTTTAATATCACATTAGCTCATCGCCAGCCTGGATCTTCTATTAAACCTTTTATCTATGCAACTGCCTTTAAAAAAGGATACACGCCCGATACTGTGGTTTTTGACTTAGAAACAGAATTTAATACTCCATGCAATGCTGATGGCACAGCGCCGGCTAATGTAAATCCAGAATCATGCTATATGCCGGAAAACTACGATCATATTTTCCGCGGACCAGTTACTCTAAGAAACGCTTTAGCTCAATCAATAAATGTGCCTTCTGTTAAAACACTCTACCTCACCGGCATAAAAGATTCTTTGGCCACGATTCAAGACATGGGCATAACCACTTTAACTGATCCGAATAGATATGGATTAACTTTGGTTTTGGGTGGTGGAGAAGTTTCTTTATTAGAAATGACAAGCGCTTACGGCGTTTTTGCCAATAATGGCGTTAAGAATCCAAGCACTGGAATATTAAAAATTGAAGACAGCCAGGGACATATCTTGGAAGAATTCCATGAATCTCCATCCAACGCTCTTGATAAAAATATTGCTTTATTAATTTCTGATGTTCTTTCTGATAACACAGCCCGCGCC
>JAHIER010000004.1 GCA_018901555.1 Patescibacteria group bacterium | reverse complement strand
TGTCGGTGTTGTTCCTCGTCTTATTGACATGGAAGTAGATCCATTTTTAATTGCGCCGACACTTTTAATGGCAATTGGTCAAAGATTAGTAAGAGTGCTTTGTCCGGATTCAAAAAAGGAAATACCTATTGCCGGTCCGCTAAAAGAAAAACTCGTTGCTGAAATTGGAGAATTGCCGGCTCACATAAAGAAAAATTTTGATCTTTCCAAGCCAGTATATCAAGGCGTGCCTTCGGCAACCTGCGCCCAGGGTTCTTTGGGCAGAACTGGTGTTTTTGAAATTTTAGTTAAGACGCCTCAATTGGAAAATATAATTTTAACTAATCCAACTGAACCGGAAATTATAAAGGAAGCAAGGCGTCAGGGCATGTTGACCATGAGAGAAGCTGGAATCTTGAAAATCTTAAAAGGAGAAGTTGGTATTGAAGAATTAAATAAGTTATAATAATTAATAAGACTATGGCTGATAAGTACAAAATATTAATAATAGATGATGATGAATTTCTTCTTGATATGTACTCTATTAAGCTTAAAGAGCAAGGGTTTGATGTTGATATTGCTTTTAGCGGACTCGAAGGCGTTGAAAAGATAAAAGGAGGACTTTGTCCTGACCTTATTTTGGTTGATTTGGTTATGCCAAATATGGATGGATTTGAATTTTTGAAAGAAGTCAAGGGTAAAAATCTATTAAAAAATGTTAAAATTATTATTCTTACTAATCTTGGTCAGGAAAGTGATATAAAAAAAGGATTAAGTCTTGGCGCTGATGATTATATTATTAAGGCTCATTTTACTCCATCAGAAATAGTAAAGAAAATCCAAACTTTACTAGAGTCATCAAAACAATCTAAAAAATAAAAAATATTTATGACAGATTATAAAAAAGAATTGTCAGAATTTATTATGACAGTTGTTAAAGAAGGGGGATCGGATCTCCATTTTTCTGTTGGACGCCATCCCGTTATAAGAGTTTTAGGATCTTTGATCCCAATTGTTAAGAAGCCAGTTCTTTCTCCGGAAGATACTCAAGGTTTAATTTTTGCCATGCTGAATGAAGAAAACAAGAGCCGTCTTATTAAAAATAAAGAATTAGATTTTTCATATACTTATGAGGACAAAGTCAGATTTAGAGTCAATGCCTATTATCAGAAAGGATTTATGGGCGCGGCTATGAGACTTATTCCAATTGAAATAAAAGATTTTAAGGCTTTGCATCTGCCGGAAATGTTAAAAGATTTTTGCGGCAAAGAGCAGGGATTTTTTCTTGTAGTTGGCCCTATTGGACACGGCAAATCAACAACTCTGGCCGCTATGATTGATTATATAAATCATACTCGATCCGAACACATTTTAACCATAGAAGATCCGGTAGAATATCTTTTTGTTCAGGATAAATCAATTATAGATCAAAGAGAAGTTTTAGTTGATACAGAAAATTTTCCTAACGCGCTTCGTTCTATGTTCAGGCAGGATGTAAATGTGGCAATGATTGGCGAGATGCGCGATACTGAAACAATGGCAGCGGCTGTAACAGCGGCAGAAACCGGACATTTGATTTTTTCGTCTCTTCATACTAATAGCGCCAGCCAAACAGTTGATCGTATTATTGATTCTTTCCCGCCAGAACAACAAAATCAGATTCGCACCCAACTTGCCAGCGCCTTGCTTGGTATTTTTTCTCAGCGTTTAATTCCCAGAATATCCGGCGGTTTAATTCCTGCTTATGAAATTCTTATAAATAATTCAGCAATAAGAAACTTGATTCGCGAGAATAGAACACATGAAATTGATATGGTTATTGAAACAAGTTCAGAACAAGGAATGATGGGATTAAATCGTTCCTTGGCTGAATTTGTCAGGCAGGGAGAAATAAGTATGGAAAATGCTTATGCTTACTCTTTAAATCCGGGGAATCTGGAGAGTCTTATCTAATAAAATGTTATATAAATATGAAGTTACAAATCTAAACGGAGAAAGACAAACAGGCAGTATTGACGCGCCTAATTTGGAGATTGCCATTAGTTCTTTGCAAAGAAGAAATCTGATCATTATCTCCATAAACCCGGCGGAAAAAACTCAGTTTTTTAGCAAGAGCATTGAATTTTTTGAAAAAGTAAGAACCAAAGATATTGTTCTTCTTTCCCGCCAGTTGTCTACTCTTTTTGAAGCCAAGGTTCCTGTGCTGGACTCTTTTAAATTATTGGCTTCTGAAGCAGAGAGCCCAATTTTAAGAAGAAAGCTTACTCAAATAGTTGAAGATATTCAGGGCGGTATTTCTATGCCTCAGGCCATGGCTAAACATCCTGATGTTTTTTCAAAATTTTATATTAGCATGGTTAAGTCCGGAGAAGAATCAGGAATGTTGCAGGAAATTTTTTTAGATCTTTCAAATCACTTGGAAAGATCGTACGAATTAACTTCTAAGGCCAGAAACGCTTTAATTTATCCCGCTTTTGTTGTTATAGTTTTTATAGTTGTTATTATTTTAATGACGGTTTTTGTTATTCCAAAATTGAATGCCATTATAACTGAAGCCGGACAAAAGGTGCCTGTCTTCACTCAAATTATTATAGGATTAAGCAATTTTATAATAAATTTCGGCCCTGTTCTAATGATAGGATTATTAATCGGGGCTTTTTTCCTTTGGCGTTATACTAAAACAAAGAATGGCAAAATCGCCTTATCAAGATTTTTACTATCTGTTCCTTATGTGGGCGGTTTATCAAAAAAACTTTATTTAGCCAGAATTTCGGATAATTTAAAAATTTTATTATCTAGCGGCATATCTATGATTAGATCATTGGAAATTACGCAGGAGGTTGTGGGCAATGAAATTTATTCCAAAATTTTGCAAGATGTCACAGATGCTGTTAAGGGCGGAAGTTCTTTGTCAGAAGCTCTTTCTAAATATGAAGATGTGCCTTTATTAGTTTCCAGAATGATAAAAATTGGCGAGGAATCAGGAAAGCTTAATTTTATGCTGGAAACACTTGCCAAGTTTTACAAAAGAGAAGTTGACTCAGCTGTAGAAAATATTGTGAGCTTGATTGAGCCATTAATGATTATTGTTTTAGGCGTGATGGTTGGCTTGTTGCTAATTTCTATTTTAGGCCCTATTTATAACTTAAGTTCAGCCATATAATTTTAGGCTTGCCCCTTGGGTTATCCACATAGGGGTTTAAAAGCTTTTATTAATCGTTTATAATTAAAAAAGGTCAATTAAAAGCAATGGGTCGATAATAATCGTACAATATCGTATAATTTAAAAAATATGTTAAAAAACAAAAAAGGTTTTACATTAATTGAACTTTTGGTGGTTATTGCCATCATTGGTATTTTGGCATCAGTGGTTTTGGCTTCTCTTAATAGCGCGAGAAAGAAATCAAGGGATGCTCGAAGAATTGCAGATGTTAAACAGATTCAGTTGGCATTGGAATTATATTTTGATGCAAATAGCGCGGAATATCCAGATGATCTTGCTTCTCTTGTCCCGACTTATATTGGGACAGAACCTAAAGATCCTTCAAGCGCTGCCAGTTATGCCTATGATAATCTTGATAATGTAGGAGCTGCTTGCGTAACAGCATCGGGCGAGTGCACTCTTTATCATTTAGGCGCTAATCTTGAAGAATCTACTAACCCGGCATTGAAATCTGATGTTGATGCTTGCGTTGCGATTGTAGCAGGATGCACACGCGCTCTTCCAGGAACAACCCTTAGTGGCATTGATAATACTGGCAATGATTGTGTTGGCGCAGGAACAAGTGTTTATTGTTATGATATGACTCCATAATTCTGATTTGATTTTTTGAACTTAGAACCCTGCACTTAAAATCTCGCACTTAGAGCTCTGCACTTAAAACCCTGTCGCATTAGACGCGACAGGGTTTTCGTTTGTGCAAACTATTAAACACCCGGTGTCTAATAGTTATATAAAATGTTTTTCATCTAGTAATAATTTTGTCCCGCTAGTTTTTACAAAATCTTTATATTGGTTTGTTGTTTTAAATTGTCTAATAATAATATCATTTTTTAAAAGATCACCCCATCTATTGTCGCTAATATAATCTTGATAAGACGACCAAATATAAAGATGTTCTTTTTTATACCATTGTTTTATTTCTCTAGGGTTCCTGTGAATATAAGCTGATAAATGAAGAAGTTGCTCGTTGTTTTTTATGCGCACTGCTTTAAATGGTCCTTGGAAAAGATGCCCTGAGGATCCGTATTTTATATTAAAATACTTAGTATAAGCATCTTGAATTCTCTGTAAATATTGCGATATGCCGCCCTCGTGTATTTCCTTAACGATTAGATGGAAATGATTGGGCATTTGTGCAAAGCTTATTAATTCGACAGTTCTATTGTCCAAAATATTTTTTAATGTTTTTTTAGAATTATTAAACACCCGGTGTCTAATAAAATTAGATACAATATTGCTAATATTATAAATAACAACAGGGGATTGAAGATAGAGTATAAGAAAAAGCAGTCTTGCCAAGTCTTTCTCTTCTCGAAATATATTTTGTTTATTGTTTCCCCTATTAAAGATATGATAATATTCTCCGGGCGTTATTTTTTCTTTTCTTATCATTATTTAGTTATTTTAAACTATTAAACACCCGGTGTCTAATAAAATTGTGGATATTGATATAATATAATTAATGGAACAAGTTGCAATTTTTATTTTGGGAACTATTATCGGGAGTTTTCTGAATCTTGTAATTTTAAGATATAATACTGGCCAGTCATTAATTAAGGGCGGATCCAGATGTTTTAATTGCGGGAAAAATTTAAAATGGCATGAATTAATTCCTGTTGTTAGTTTTGTTATACAAAAGGGAAAATGTCGCCAATGCAAAAGCAAAATATCCTGGCAATATCCATTAATAGAAATCTTAACAGGAATAATATTTTTATTAATTTTTATTAATTTTCTTAATCAATCCTATTGGCTATTGGCTAGTGTCTATACACTGGCAATTTTCTCTATCCTGATTGTAATTGCTGTTTATGATTTACGTCATCAAATTATCCCAGATGGTTTGGTTTATGCTTTTAGCATTCTGGCATTTTTAAGTTTATTTCGAAATTGGTTCGTCAGCTGGCAGATTGAAATTGAAAATTTTGATTTAGTTGGACTTTTAGTCGGTATAATTTTTTTCGCCTTCTTTGCTTCTATTTGGCTTTTGTCCAGGGGTAAAGCTATGGGTTTGGGCGATGCTAAATTAGCTCTTGGCATTGGCTGGTTTTTAGGTTGGCCTAATGGTATTTACGCCTTAGTTCTTGCTTTTTGGCTGGGCGCGCTTGTGGGTATCTTTTTGGTTTATTTTTCAAAAAAGAGTTATAATTTAAAGAGCAGTATCCCATTCGGACCTTTTTTGATTCTAGGCGCTTTACTGGCATTTTTTATAAATATTAATATTTATTTTTAATAAAATTATGAAAAACATTGATGATAAAAAATTAATAACAGCAATAATCTTATTGTTGGTCTTTGTGGTAATTTATTTTGTTTTTAATACCGCCTTTAGAAAAAATGCCCTAACTTTGATTTTGGATTTTGGCAATGGCAGTCAAAAAACTTTTTATAATTACAGCCAGGAAGAAAAAAATGCTTGGGGAGTTTTACAGCAAGTCGCTATAATTTCAAGCCTTGACCTTCAAGCTAGTCCTGGTTTTTTCCCGAAAAAAATTGATGGACGAGCTAACGGCGAAGAAAATAAACTTTGGAACCTATATGTTAATGGCGTAAAACAAGAAGCATCGCCAATTGATATAAAAGTTAATGTTCCTGATAAAGTAATTTATAAATTTGAATAGAATATGAATAAAGGATTTACTCTCTTGGAGGTTTTAATAACATTGTCTATTTTTGTCATTGTTGCCTCATTAATTTTAGCCAATTATCCTGAGTTTCAAGCCGGCATTTCTTTAAAAAGAACAAGCCAGGAAATAGCTCTTACTATTCGTGAAGCTCAGAGCTATTCTTTAAGCGTCAAGGGATTTCAGGATGAATATAAAGGATACGGAGTTTATTTTGAAAAATTTAATTCTAATTCTTACATTCTTTTTTCTGATCTTGA
>JAHIER010000036.1 GCA_018901555.1 Patescibacteria group bacterium | reverse complement strand
ATGGGCATGTTTCCGGATCATTCATTAATCTTCTGGCTTCTTCTATTGTTGAAACCACTTTAACATCATATAAATCTTCATCTCCATGCACCCAAAAAATATCTTTAAAAAGAATTTTTATAAATTCATCATCATCCACTAATAATATTTTTCTTTTGTTATTTTGCGACATATTATTTTTTATGTTTGGCTTATAATATTTTCAACTTCTGTTTTTTCTTTATCTTTTTCTTTTTGACCTAAAATTGATTCCAATTTATCCTTCATTTTTAAACTGGACCCGATTTTTAAACCAACCCCGCCTAAAGATTTTGACAAATTCAAAGTTTTCAAAAAATGGTCTGAATTTATTACATTTCTCAGCCTTTCTTCTATTATCTCGCTGATTTGCAATTTTTGATAGGCGGTCATCTTTCCTTTAAAACTCTTAGTGAGCCAATTCTGGATATCTTCTATTTCCGCCTTAATTGGCGCATTGGGATTATTATTCATTCTTTCAAAAAGACTTTTAAGGCTTTCTTCCCTTTTTATCATTTCTTCCACTTCAGCTGTTAATTTTTCTGCTTTTTGCCTCCAAAGCCCGACTCCGCCATTTTTATACGGCCTGTCCAGAACTGCTTTAAAAATATCCAAATCAATTTGTTTTTTTAATAATTGAATTAAAAAATATTCCAATCTTTTAATTTCTTCTTCTGAATAACCGCGCAAAACATATTGAGCAATGGTTTTGGCTCTAGTTTCAGCCACTGGCAATTCTGGAAAAAGTTTTTTGTAATAATAAGAAGAAGCGCCTTTTTTGATTGTTTCCGGACTTTTGCTTTCCACCCTGGTGATAACTCCATCTCTCATATAAAAAATCTTTTGAACATCTCTCAAGCTCCAAGCCTCATGAGTAACCATAACAATTGTCTGGCCATCTTTTTGATTTAATTCTCTAAGAAAATCCAAAACTTTATTAGCGTTAACTGAATCTAAATTGCCCAATGGTTCATCAGCTAAAATAAGCGGAGGATTATTAGACATAGCTCTGGCAACTCCCACTCTTTGCTGTTGACCCCCTGATAATTCATGCGGATAGCGATTGGCTAATCCATTAAGACCGAGCCGTTCAAGTATGGTTAAGGCGCGCTTTTTTCTTACTTCAAAAGAAATGCCCAAAAATGCCATTGGCAAAGCAATATTTTCCCAAACATTAATAGACGGGATAAGATTAAAATTTTGGAAGATTATTCCAACTCCAATCTGACGATAAATAGCCAATTCTTGTTTTGTAAATTCGGTTAAATCTCTATTATTAATCAAAACTCTGCCAGAACTAGCCTGCTCAATACCAGCAATTGTATAAAGAAGAGTGGATTTACCGCAACCTGAAGGGCCGAAAAAAGCCACATAGTCTCCTTTTTTTATGCTCAAATTTATATCTTTTAAAGCCTGGGTTTCAGCTGGCCTGCCTTTCTCGTAAAAGAAATTCACATTTTCGAATTTTATTATTTCTGAAGACATAGTATAATATATATTAACATGGACCCAGAAAAAATAGAACCAGAAAATTATTTTACTATAGAAAAAGAGAAACTAAACAAAGGTCAGCATCATTTAACTATTAAAGATCTTTTTAGGTTATCCTTAAGAGTTTTTAAAACAAATCCAACACGAACAATATTAACAATTATGGGTATTTCCTTGGGAGTAGGAACGGTTCTTTTCCTTATCTCTCTTGGCTACGGACTTCAATATATTCTTATTGGCAAGCTAGCCGCCACTGAAGATTCTTTAGTCACGCTTGATACTTATTATCCATCAGAAAGCAGTCTTAATATTACTTATGATGATATTGAAAAAATAAGCAAATTAGACGGCGTGGCAGAAATGAATCCTGTGGCTGAATTTACCGGAGAAATCACCGGAGATGATTATTCCGGTTTTGTTATTGTAAAAATTGTTGATGACAGTTATTTCCGGCTTTCAGGAACCAGTCTGGACATAGGATCAGTTTTTAAAGAAAGTGAAAAGAAAATTGTTATATCCGGCACTGCTTTATCTCTTATAAGCATGGATGCGAATGAAAGCGCTATAAATAAAAATATTAAACTTAGGGTGTTTTATCCCAATGGCAATGAAAATAATCTAGAAACGCAAATTATTGAAATCCCGGAAAATATTTCTATTTCAGGAATTATTAAGGAAGAATACCAGCAACCATTTATTTTAATTCCCTCTTCTTTGATTAATCAAAAACCTCCTTATTATCAAAGAGTCCTTGTTAAGGCTGAAGATGTTAATACAGTAGAACCATTACGGGATAAACTTGTTGATATGGGTTTTTTAATTTCTGCCAGGATAGATTTGGTTAATCAAACTAAAAGAATAATGTCTATAATAACTATTATCCTGGGTGTTTTTGGAATTACTGCCTTGGTGGTTTCTGCAATCGGCATGTTCAACACTATGATTATCGGATTTTTGGAAAGAATTTTTGAGGTTGGCATTATGAAAGCCGTAGGCGCCACTTCGCGCGATATCCGTAATTTGTTTTTAACAGAATCACTTTTAATAGGTATTTTGGGCGGAGGTATTGGTATTTTAATTGGAGTTGGCGCCGGAGATATTTTTAATCTCGGTCTTAATATTCTAGCCAAAAGTTTAGGAGGAAAATCTATTGATTTATTCATCAGGCCGTGGTGGTTTTTGGCTCTTATTATGGGCGTTTCCAGTTTAATCGGAATTTTTTCAGGATTTTGGCCAGCTCGCAAAGCTTCAATGCTTTCTCCAAGAGAAGCTTTTACTAAAAAATAAAAATAAAAAGAAAAACGCTCCGATATTAACTGGAGCGTTTTCCTTTTTATTTATCTGCGGAAATTTCGCTGAGGACGCTTGTTGCGATAGCAATCTCTGCAAAAGATAGGACGACCTTCGCTAGGCTCAAATGGGAGCTCTGTTATTTTTGCTCCACATTCAGAACACTGCCAGTCTCCCTGAATCATATCTCTCTTGAAAGGTCTGTCATTTCCCGCGCTGTTATCAGAATCCATTTAAATTCTTAAAACTTAATAAATCAAAGATAATTCCCTGATTTAACTCGCTTTTTGGTTATTTGATACGCCGACTTATCGTATAAATTAATATTAAAATTATACACCGTTAAATAATAAAGTCAATTAAACCGTACATTAAACCGACATCGTCAAATGCGCGCCAAGGGTTACCCTTGGATACTGTTATCATGCCTAAGAAGTAAATTGGTGCTCAAAGATAAAAAGATTGTTTTATTAGAAGAATAAATAATTGGCAGGAGCGCGCTCTTGATACCGCACCCTTTTGGGTATAGAATAAGCTTATTATTGAATATTAAAAATATTAAATATAAAAGTCGACAAATTATCATTAACTTTAAAACATATTTTATGAAATCACAAACCCTTTCGTATTTAGGAATCGCAACAATTATTGCTCTTTTTGTTGGCCTTTTCGGTTTTGCTGTCATAGCGCCGACATTGACAGTTGCAAAAGAGCAAGCAAATAACAATTTTGTTCGTGTTCTCATTGGTTTTGACAAGCCGGTGGGAGCAAGCGAAAAAGCATTAGTGCGCGCTCACGGCGGTAAAATCAAGTATAGCTATTCAATCGTGAATGCCGTTGCCGCGCAAGTGCCGGAATCGTCACTTAACGGTCTTACTCGCAATCCTCATGTGACGAGTATTGATATTGACGATCAGGTATATGCGGTTGATATAGAACTCGATAACTCATGGGGCGTAAAACATATTAAAAGTGGCGATGTTCATGCTACCTACAGCAACAAAGGCACGGGAGTAAAAATCGGCATTATTGATTCCGGTATTAACTACTATCACCCTGACTTAAACGATAACTTTGATTCTGCAAATCTCGGCTATGATTTTTACTACTATGACTATGATCCGATGGATGTATATGGCCATGGGACACATGTCGCTGGCACAGCATGCGCCGAAGACAATGATAATGGCAACGTAGATCCAAAACTCGGTGTCGTTGGCGTTGCGCCTGAATGCAATCTTTATTCGCTCCGCGTTCTAAATGAAAACGGCGTTGGTTACTGGAGTGATATTATCGCGGCAGTTGAGTGGTCAACAGGAGCGTTAATGCAAATAGAAAATGTCTTTATCGGAGAAATACTGACGGTGCAAGGCATTAAGATGGATGTTATTAATCTATCGCTTGGGCAAGCTCGAGATCCAGGTAGCGCTGTAAAACAGGCATTTGATAATGCTGAAGCGCAGGGTGTCGTGATTGTTGCCGCCGCGGGAAATTCCGGAACTGTGAATGGCAAGGGCAACAATGTTATTTATCCTGCGAAATATGATTCAGTGATTGCGGTTGCAGCGACAGATTCAAACAACAATCGTGCGAGCTTTTCGAGCACGGGCGATACGGTTGAAATTGCGGCACCCGGAGTGTCTGTGTACTCAACATGGAATGACAATGCAGGATATTATGATCCGCAACCTACCTGTACGGGTATTCTTCTTGATATAAATGGCGATGGACAACCGGACGGGGAATGCTATAAATACGGCTCCGGTACATCAATGGCTTCTCCTCATGTTGCTGGAGTGGCGGCGCTTGTTATTGCCACTGGATACTTTGATTACAACGGCGATGGAGTTATCAATAATCGCGATGTTCGCGCAATCCTGCAGAACACGGCGACTGACTTAGGAATTACTGGTCGTGACCCGCAGTTTGGGTATGGATTAGTAAATGCTCTACTTGCAGTTCAAACGGCTGATACTAACATAAACAACGCGCCTGTTGCCAACGCTGGTACTGACCAAACGGTTGTTGATTCTGATGCGAACGGCACAGAAGACGTCATATTAGACGGTTCTGATTCGTTTGATTCGGATGGCTCGATTGTGTCATACGAATGGTACGAGGGAATAACACTTCTCGCAACAAGCGTATCTCCAACGATTGCGTTTGCGCTGGGTAGCCATACAATAACTCTTGTCATAATTGACAACGAAGGAGCGACTGCGAGTGATTCTGTTGTAATAAATGTCGTATCAGAATCTTCCGAAGATACAAAATGTCCTCCGGGCTGGGCAAAGAGAGGTCTTTGTACCCAGTAAAGATTTATTAGTTAATTCAAAAACACTATGAGAATCAAAAACATTTTTACAGCAACAACTCTCCTGCTTCTGTTTGTTGTCTTGTCTACTTTTGTTGCGTTAGCGCAAAACGATAAGGGCAAAGAAACGAGTCAGCAGTATAAAAGCAAAGTTTCCGGCGTGGTGCAAGAGTTAAAAGACCTTGCTAGCAAAAATCAGAACATCGGCGAGGAAGTACGTGTCGTTGCGCAAGAACAGGAAGAATTAAATGAACGCGCTGCTAATGCAATGGAAAAAGTTGAAGCACGAGGCGGATTCAAAACATTTCTTATTGGTACTGATTACAAAAACATTGGCGCGTTAAGGAGCGAAGTGGTCACTACACAAAATCATATTGACCGTTTAACAAAAGCAAAGGAGCGCGCAACAGACGATTTAATAAAAGCTGATTTGGATGCTCAAATCCAAGCACTGGAGGAAGCGAATGCAAGCGCTTTGAACTTCATCCAGACAAACGAAAGCAAATTCAGTCTGTTCGGGTGGTTCGTCAGACTTTTCCAATAAGATCTGCGGAAAACGAATAACAAAACGCGCGAAGCTAGACTTCGCGCGTTTTGCGCTGTTTGATGCTCCCCGGTAGGGGTCGCAGGGATTCTGGCAACCTCGGTATCGAATTAATGTATACAAGGCAGTATAAGGCTTTTTAGACGACTCTTCCACTGTCTCATAGTATATGAATTTATATCCCTTTTACAAATCCTTCAACATTTTCCTGGCGCTGGCGCTGTTCGGTCAGATCCCTGTCTTAACGGGAAACCGGTATTAATTAATTTCCTACTTTATAATTTTGATGTATTTCTTAATTCTTTTATCATTATAAATCTTGATGTGTTGCTGGACT
>JAHIER010000035.1 GCA_018901555.1 Patescibacteria group bacterium | reverse complement strand
GTTTAAAAAAGAAACCGTTTCTTTGCGCACGGGCCGGGCCACGCCGGCCTTAGTAGAAAATATTATGGTAGATTCTTATGGCGCTCGAACGCCACTTAAACATGTTGCTTCTATTGCGACTGAAGACGCCAGAACTATCCGTATTACACCATGGGATGCCGGCATTTTAAAAGGGATTGAACAGGCTATCAGCGCTTCATCTTTAGGTATTCAGCCAATAGCTGATAAGCAATCTATCCGTATTTCTTTGCCGGAATTAACAGAAGAAAGAAGAAAATCTTTAATTAAACTTTTAGGAGAAAAATTGGAAGAATCTAGAATTTCTTTAAGATTAAAAAGGGAAGAGGTTTGGAAAGACATACAGGAAAAAGAAAAAAATGGAGAAATGAGCGAGGATGATAAGTTTAGATTTAAAGACGAGCTTCAGAAAATTATTGATAAGATTTCATTAGACCTTGAAGAAATTACAAGAAATAAAGAAAAAGAAATCTTAAATTAATTTATGTCCATAATTTTATTTATAGCAGTTTTGGCTATTTTAATTTTAGCCCATGAATTCGGGCATTTTATTGTTGCTAAAAAATCCGGTATGAGAGCGGATGAATTCGGGATTGGCTTTCCGCCCCGGCTTTTGAAATTTAGAAGAGGCGAAACTCTTTACAGCATTAATCTTATTCCTTTTGGCGGTTTTGTTAAAATTCATGGCGAAGATGGTTCGACGAGCTCACCACAAGGAGAAATGGATCCGCGCAGTTTTGCCTCTAAGTCTATTTTGATTCGGATTGCTGTTATTGCTGCCGGGGTTATTTTTAATGTTATTTTTGCCTGGTTGATTATCAGCGCTAGTTATATGATTGGCACGCCTACCAGTATTAGTTCAGCGCCTACTGGTTCTCAGATTAGAGATAAAAATACTACAATTATTGGAGTGCAAGCTAATTCGCCGGCTGAATTAGCGGGATTGAAAGCTGGTGATAAAATTATTGATTTTAAATCTCTGGATGATTTTTTAGACTTTATTAATCATAATAAGGGTCAAGAAATAGCTTTTAATTATCAAAGAGGAAGCGATATTTTTTCAACTGTAATAACTCCAAGAATTGATCCTCCGGAAAATCAGGGTCCATTGGGAGTAATAATAGATGAAGTAGGTATTGTAACTTTGCCTTGGTATCTTGCATTTTGGGAAGGCATAAAAACAACTTACAGTTTAATAATTGTTATTTCTGTTTCTATTTTTTATTTTATTCTTGATGCTTTTAAGGGATTAGCTGGCTTTGATCAGATTATAGGTCCAGTTGGTATTGTTACTATGACAGGCGCGGCTGCGAAACTTGGTTTAGCTTATGTTTTAAATTTTATGGCGATCCTTTCCATTAATCTGGCAATAATTAATATCATTCCTTTTCCAGCTTTAGATGGCGGACGCATTCTATTTTTAATAATAGAAAAAATTAAGGGCTCGCCAATCAGCCCGAAAATCAGCGGTATTGTTCACGGCATCGGCTTGGCCATTCTTTTGATTCTAATGCTTACAATAACCTATAAAGATATACTAAGATTAATTTAGATTTTCTTTTTGACTTGCCTTATTTTTTGATATAGAATAAGGCTATGTTACAGTCAAAATTATTTCCACAAACTCTGCGTGAGGATCCTAAAGACGAGGTTTCGGTCAATGCGCGTTTTTTGGTTAGGGGAGGTTTTGTAAATAAGCTAATGGCTGGAGTTTACACTTATCTTCCATTGGGTTTAAGAGTTCTTAAAAAAATTGAGAATATCATTAGAGAAGAAATGATCGAGGCCGGCGGTCAGGAAATTTTAATGCCGGTTCTTCAGCCAAAAGAAAATTGGTTAAAAACAGGACGCTGGGATTCTCTTGACTCACTTTTTAAATTTGTCAGTCATTATTCAAAAATAGAATTAGCTCTTGGTCCGACTCATGAAGAAATAATTTCTCCTTTGGTGGGGAATTTTTCTGTTTCATATAAAGATTTACCACTTTACATTTTTCAGATTCAAGATAAATTTAGAGATGAAAAAAGAGTTAAGTCTGGAATTTTAAGGGGTAGAGAATTTATAATGAAAGATTTGTATTCTTTTCATATTGATGAGAATGATTTGAATAAATATTATGAAAAAATGAAAACTCATTATAAAAATATTTTTGATAAATGCGGAATCGGGGAAAAAACTTATATAACTTTTGCTTCTGGCGGAAGTTTTTCAAAATATTCTCACGAATTTCAAACTATAACAGATGCTGGTGAAGACAAAATTTTTAT
>JAHIER010000034.1 GCA_018901555.1 Patescibacteria group bacterium | reverse complement strand
GATTATAAAACCAAACATAAAAGAGAGCATATTTGGGATTTAAAACAAACCAGAAAATATTTTTCAGAAGATAAAAAAATAATTTTAAAAAGCAGTTTAAAAAATAAAAAAGAATTTATAAATAAATTTTCAAAAGAAATTAACTCTATAGATTTTTCTGATAACTTTCCGCAAGGCATGATTCATGAAGATTTGGGCAAAAGGCATATTATCTGGCAGAAAAACCTGCCTGCCAGTAGGCAAGGTAAAATAATAGGACTTATAGATTTTGACAGATCTTATTATGGAAAACTTATTTTGGATTTAGGGCAGGCCTGTCGAGGGTGGTGTTTTACAAATAATTGGCAAAAATGGAGCAATGAGCATTTTAAAGCCTTGATAAAAGGATATGAAAAAGAAAGAAAATTAAAAAAGATAGAAAAAGAATATTTAATTGACGCAATAAAATTCGGAATTTTAGAAAGAGGGCTGGCTTTTGCTTTAAGATACATACTTGTAACAAAAGATTTAGAGGATGAGAATTATGCATGGCATTCAATTTCGGACAAAGGTCTTATCGGCATGATAGATAAAAATTCAAAAAAAATAGCCGTCTCTCTAAAAAATCATTGAGAGAAACAGCTATGGCCACATAAATTTTATTCCGTGGCAAGTCCAGTGCGAGTGAATAATTATGTTGGGATGATTTTTTATTATCGCCATGTCTTCCTTAATCCATTTTTTTCTGTTTCGAAAATCTCGTATCATATCTCGAATAATCGGGATGATATTGCGCGGATCAAATGGTTTTCCAGTGCCCATCCATCCTTTGTCTTGCTCCCAGGAGAATTGGCCGTTTTCAAACCAGCGCCACATTCTTGGTAACCAAAACATCAGATGCGAAAGAATTCCGGCTTGCAGATAAAAGATTAGGTCGTATTGGCTTAAGCGCATTACTGCTGAATCCATTGTCGCGTGGATGTCCTCTATGATATAGATTGTCTTTTCCGAAAATTCTTCCGGAAGTTTTTTAAGGCAATCTTTTTCCATAGGATGCCTGATTTCGTCAAACCGATCTGCATCATAATGCAATACTTCATAACCACATTTTCTAAGTTCTTCAATGACGAATCTTCTGAAAGAACTTTTGCCGGTAATTCCAATCCCAGTAATTAAAATTTTCACTCTTTTCACCTCCTTTTAAGGTACTAGTTTTATTTGATTATATTATATACTATTTTTAGATTTTGTCAAGACAAATAAAAATTGACGTTTTCTGCAGATTTGCTTTAATTTAAATAGAAAAGATTTTTAGGACATTTAAATTTTTATAAATTTACAAAAAGGAGAAAAGAAATGATTGGAAAAGGAGGCAAAGGAAGAGGATTGTTAGAGATCGTAAAAGTAATGATGTATGGCAATGGCAATAATAATTCCGATATTCAACAAAGGATTATAGAAAAATTAGCGGAAATTCTAAGCATTAGAAGTTGCATAATCTTCAGAACTTTTTTGCATAAAGAAGAAAGACAGCTTTATTGCAAAATTACTGCTGGTGTGCCAAAAGATGATCATGGAGTCGGCTTAGAAGAATTACTTGATAAGCATCCTGATGTTAAGCATGCTACTTCTCAAAAACAGAGATTTATTGTTATTAAAAATCCTTGTGAAAATGAATTGTGTTCTTATTTTAAATCAACTATTGAAAGAAGAAAAATAAGTGAAATTTTGTATATTCCTTTATTGGTGGAAGTTGAAGGCAGTCCAAAAACCAAAGGCGCTATTGTTATAGATAAAAGATCTTATGACGGTCGGGAATTTAATGAAGAAGAGATTGAATTTTGCTGTCAAGTTGCAGAGTTGATAGCCATGCTGATTACTTACCAAGAAAACATTTTTGATGAGATACGGGATAAGATTCTTAATAAAGTTGTCAGTATTGGCGGATTTGGCAAAAAGCTTAAAAAAGCCTCTGACCAATTAGCAGTTGTTTTAGAAGATGTAAAGAAAATAGAAGATACTTTTTCTAAAGAAATCTAGGGGAGCATAGTTGCTCCCATTTTTTTATGTTAAAATATAACCAGTCGTTTTTATTAGATAATTTTTTATTTTATGCAAACTCTTAAAAAAACGGATTTATTAGTAGCCGTTATTATAGGCGAAATCGCGGCTTGGCTGATTTTAATATTGGCTCAGACAATTTTATCGCCGGAACTTTATAACAAGGCAGGTTTAATTATAAAATCTTTGCCAATCGTTTTTCCGATTATCTGTGTTGTTTGTTTTTATGTAGCTTTTCTGCTTAGTAAAAAAATACCAATTATTTATCAGCTGGCGAAATTTGTTTTGGTGGGCGGACTCAATACTCTGATGGACTGGGGTGTGTTGGCTTTGATGATTTTTGTATTTAAGAATTTTCTTGCCACTGATTCTGAAACAGTATTATTTACAGTTTTTTCTGTAACTATTATTTTTTACTCGTTTTTTAAGGCGATTTCTTTCATTGCTGCAACTGTTAATAGTTATATTTGGAATAAATTTTGGACATTTAAGAGGGACTCAACAGAGACAGTCGGCAAAGAATTTTTACAGTTTATCATTGTCAGTTTGATTGGGTTTATTGTCAATGTCGGAGTTGCTTCAGGAATTTTTAAATGGGTTAGTTCAATTGTAGGATTAAATGTTGATCAATGGGGGATTTTAGCAGCCGTGGTTGCTACTGCTATTTCCATGATTTGGAATTTCCTCGGCTACAAATTCATTGTCTTTGACGTTGAACCGACCCGTAGGGTCGGTGAGAATACCCCTACTCAAGGATAAAATCTTCTATTTTATTTATTGAATCTTCCGACCATTCTTTTAAAAAAGATTCATATTCTTTTTCATTAGAAAATTGGTCTTTTATTATTTTATCTCCTGAAAGGATAAAATCTTCCTGATTTTTAATTAAAAAATGTTTTATACTTGACCAAGGATAATTTATTAATTTTCTCTTAGATTCATCCCAGTTTTTTAATTTGTGGATCCTCCAGTTTTTATTTATGAGAAAATCCAATGGGTTTAAATGAATATATAAAGAAAGGTGAAGTAAATATTCGTTTGAATCTATATGTTTTGCCTTGAAAGTATTTTCAAAAAGGGGTCCCTTTCTATCATTTTTAATATTTATATATTTTGCGATAGAAGTATTGCACTTTAATACAAAATTTGTAATTCCATTTTCTTCTTTTTCCATGACAAGAAGATGATAATGGTCGGGCATTATTGAATAACATAAAATATCTACAAGTTTTTTGCCATCTTTAACAATTTTATTTAAATCTTTAAGTGTGGCATTTTTATTATTTCTTAATGATTGAAATCCTTCGGATGATTTTGTAGAATTGGCAATTAAAAAAGCTAATAACAATCTTTTGGCATTTGAATAATCTTTAAATTGATTAGCGTTAAGTATTGTTCGACTGAAAATATGATAGTATTCTCCAGGCGCAAATTTTTCTTTTCTAATTGTAACCATATTTTTATTATAACCGACCCTACGGGTCGGTGCAAGGAACCGACCCTACGGGTCGGTGAATCTATGGAATAAAAAGAAAAAATTTAGTAAAATAAATAGTAATGACAAAACTAGCGCTGTATCGTAAATATCGTCCCCAGGGGTTTGGCGATGTTTTGGGACAAGATCACATTGTCACTATTCTTAAAAATTCTGTAAAACTTAACAGAATTTCTCACGCTTATCTTTTTTCCGGCCCGCGTGGAACTGGCAAGACAAGTGTGGCAAGAATTTTAGCCAAAGAAATTGGCTGTATTGATGTTGATTTAGTTGAAATAGATGCCGCTTCTTCCAGGGGCATTGATGAAATCCGCGCTCTGCGCGAAGCAGTTAATTTTTTGCCTTTGGAGAGCAAGGTAAAAGTTTATATTATTGATGAGGTTCATATGTTAACTAAAGAAGCTTTTAACGCGCTTCTTAAAACATTGGAAGAACCGCCAGCGCATGTTATTTTTATTTTAGCTACAACCGAATTGGAAAAAGTTCCAGAAACAATTATTTCGCGCTGTCAGAATTTTTCTTTTCATAAAATACAGGAAAATGTTCTTAGAAATGCTACTATTGCTGTTGCTAAAAAAGAGGGGTTTTCTTTAGACAGTGAAGCGGCCAGTCTGATTGCTCTTAGCGCTGAAGGTTCATTCAGAGATGCTCTGGGCTTGCTTGATCAGATTGTTTCTTTGGCAGATCAAAACAAAGACAAAAAAATAACCGGACAAGAGGCTAGAGAATTTTTAAGTATTCCTTCTCGTGAAATTATTGAAAAATTTATTATTGCTTTGATTGAGAAAAAGGCCGAAGAAGGCATGGAAACGATTCAAAAAACTGCTGAACAAAATATGGATTCAAGAATATTTTTAAAGTTAATTTTAAGAGATATCCGCGCTTTATTGCTTTTAAGATTGGCTCCAGGCATGAGAGAAAAATTAAAAGAACTTATGGATGAAAGGGAATTCAATTTTTTGGAAAAAATTAAAGATAAACCTCAGTCTGGAGATTTAGAGCTGGCTTTAAAAGTTTTTCTCGATGCTTTTGAGACGCGCCAGCATTCTTATATGCCATACCTTCCATTAGAGCTGGCTTTTGTTAAAATAATAAATAGGAAAACATGAATGAAATAAATATAGTTATTGATGATATAAGGACTTTATATATAGTAGGCGGTATTTTTGGTTTTTTCTTTTTGTCCACAATAATCTTGCTGATTAGGGGGCATTTTATAAAAAAAGAAAATAAAAGTTTGATTTCTGACAATGTTCGTTTGTTGGAAGACAATAAAACTATTAAAGAGGTGGAGACAATGAAATCAGAATTTATTACAACAGTCGCTCATCAGATCAGGACTCCTTTGACTAGAATAAAATGGGCTATTCAGACAGTTATGAATGGGGAAACTGGCAAAATTACTCAGGAGCAGAAAGAAGTTTTAGAAACAGGTTATAATGCCAATCAGAGCATGGTTGTTATAATTAATAATCTTTTAGAGTCAGCTAAAACAGAGGCTACTTATTTAGGTTATAATTTTCAGGAAACTTTTCTTGAGCAGATTGTTTCTAAGGTGGTAAATGATTTTATGCCGGTCGCTAATCAGAAAAAAATAAATCTGGAATTTTTAACCAATCAAAAAACTTTGCCGGCAGTAAAAATTGATACTGAAAAAATATCTTTAGCTTTAGGAAATCTTTTGGATAATGCTATGTTTTATACTCCGGAAGGGGGCAGGGTGAGCGTGATTTTAGAAAATTTCGGGGATTGCGCAAAAATTTCTGTTAAAGATACAGGCATTGGAGTGCCGAAAGATTCTTTGGATAAACTCTTCACAAGATTTTTTAGGGCAAAAAACGCTGTTAGCGTTAAAACCGAAGGTAGCGGATTGGGGCTTTATATAACTAAAAATATTATTATGATGCATGGCGGAGAGATTTGGGTTGAATCCAAAGAAGGCGAGGGAACAACTTTTTATTTTACAATTCCGTTTTTGGGCGAAAGCGCCGGTCGAACAGCCCAAGATTTCATAGAGAATTAAAACACCATTTTCTTTTTTTGTAAAAATGTTAGGGATTTAATTATTGCCGGGTCGTCTAATGGTAGGACAGTGGCCTTTGAAGCCATTAATCGGGGTTCGAATCCCTGCCCGGCAGCATTGTAAACTATTAGACACCCGGTGTTTAATAGTTGCCTGTCTTTAATGTCCGATAGGTTGTCCTTTATGATGTTTGACAAGATTGAAAAATTATTTTGTAATTTTTTTTATCCACTTGACAAGAATTTGGTGTCCGATAGAATAAGATTATGATGTTTGGCAGGTTATTTTTAAATAATTTGGCAATGGTCAGTTGCCATAGATAAAATTAATTAATAAAAATAAAACTATGAGTATTCTCTCTAATGTTTTCAAAAGTAAGGTTGAGCAATCCTTAAAGCAATCGTTTTTTATTATTTTCGCCGCCACATTTTTGATGAGCGGTTTTTTTGTTGCCACAACTGCAAGTGCGGCAATTACGACCATCAATCTTGTCTCTCCTGATGGTGGGGAGGAATGGCGTGGTACGCAGAATATTGTCTGGAGTACTGATGGCACCACAGGAGATCAAGTTGAAATATCGTATTCTACAGATAACTTCACTAGTATTATTGTTTTAGTTGATACTGTGGCATACAACGATTCTCCTTATGCGTGGAATACTACTCTGGTTCCCGATGGCACTTCCTATAAAATCAGGGTTAAAAATGTCGCAAATTCAGCCCAAGATCAATCTATCCTCAATTTTACAGTTGATAACACTCCTCCAACAACAACATACGCAATAAATCCCGCTACCCCAGATGGATTAAACGGATGGTATATAACTGTTCCAACAATAACTCTTACCTGTGGAGACGGATCAGGAAGCGGATGCAATAATACTTATTATAAATGGGATGGCGCAGGTTCGTATACTACATATTTGGGTCCATTTTCTGCGCTTGAGGGCGAGCACACGCTTTCATTTTATTCTGATGACAAAGCGGTTGATAAGTTCGGAGCGCATAATGTTGAAACAGCGCAGACGAAAACAATTAAAGTAGATACTACATTTCCTACTGTTGCCGTAACTTCTATAACTGCTAATGGTTCATATAATGTGCCAGATGCCATTAATGCTACATTAACATTTTCTGAAGCGGTCTCTTCTACGGGTACTCTAACTGTCGCGCTTAACTCTGGCGGTTCTTGTTCCGTTCCAATTCTTACAAACGTAACTAGCGGAACATGTACTTATACTATTGGCGCCGGGGATACCAGCGCTGACCTTACGGTCACATCAATTACGCCATCAGCAGGTGTTGTTGAAGATGTCGCAGGAAACGACTCAACGCTTTTACCGACTTCAAATATTGCCAATACAAGCAATATTATTATTGATACCACGGCTCCGCTTGATTTTACTGTCGGAACTGTTGCTGTCACGGGAGGCACTGTTGTTTCTGGATGGTGGAATTCAACAAACACAGGCGTTAATGTGAATGTTCCAGTTGATAATGATGCTTCTCTTATCGGTGGAACAATTCAACTTCAAGCAGAAGCCGATGGGACATTTGAAAATATCGGTTCAGCATATACAATTATTGGAGCAGATATTATTAGCGGTTCAAAAATTTTATCTCTGACAGATGCTGAAATTGAAGCGCTCGTAGGATTCTCTGATGGAGATAATTTACAATTTAAAGCAATTATTACTGACCTTGCCGGAAATGTAACAACCGGAACAAAAAGCGCCAACAACTTTAACGTTGACCAAACGCTTCCTTCAGTTGAAGCTGGTACAGATAAAGAAGTAAAAGCTCTTGTTTCACAAAATGCAACAATTTCTGATAGCGGTTCTGGCCTCAATACTTACACATGGTCGCAAATAGTCGGCGGAGGAGTAATTACTTTTTCTAATCAAACAGGTACGACACCTATAATTGATCCAGACACCAACATCACTGCAACGACTGAAGAAGTTCATACACTACAATTAATTGTTACTGATATTGCAGGTAACTCTGCGTTTGATACAATCCAATTTGCTTGGGACACAACGCTCCCAGTAGTTACGCAAGTTACTTCAATCTCAACACCAACAAATGACACCACGCCGAGCTATGTATTTAATGTTGATTCGGTAAAGCAGCTACCAGCAAGTGTTGGAGGCGGAATTACTTATGGCGGTTCTTGCGGTAGTGGCGCGCCTTCTTCTGCGATTGCTGGTGTTAACACAACAACATACGGACCTTTATTAAATGCTACATACGCTGACTGTACGATTATCGTGACTGACGCGGCAGGGAATGCAAGTGTAGCTCTCGCTATTCCGTCATTTGAAATAGACACTATAGTTGCGACGGTCTTTAGTATTACGACAGAAGATACAGATTTTAATGGTTCAGTAGATAAAGCAACTATTGTCTTTAACGACGAGATTAAAGATTCAACTTTTTCAGAAGGCGACTTTACAATCGACGGTACTCCGGCAACAATTTTTGGAGCTGGAGTCTCAAACGATGATACGGTTATTCTTATATTTGGAACACAGGTTGCTGGCACTGAAGCAAAGACGGTTGCGTATACTCCAGGATCAGCCACTGATCTTGCAGGAAACCCTATTGCTCCATTTTCAATATTAAGTATTGACGCAGCTAAACCTGTTCTTGTTTCTGCTAAAACAATTACCACCACAACTCTTGAAGCAACTTTTTCTGAAGACCTTAATGGAACTACGGTAAATCCCAGTGGTAATGAATTTGCAGTTAGTGGTACGATTGTAACTGGCGCAGATGAAACAGCGCCAGGCATTGTTACTCTTACTTATGCGCCAGCTCTTGGCACAGGAGCAACGCC
Organism: Patescibacteria group bacterium; assembly: GCA_018901555.1. Classification (GTDB taxonomy): domain Bacteria; phylum Patescibacteriota; class Minisyncoccia; order UBA9983; family UBA9983; genus JAHIER01. The sequence continues at coordinate 1,615 of JAHIER010000034.1, read as the reverse complement.
GAGCGCAACCTATACAGAAGTTGATACATTAAAAGATTTGGTGGCTGGAAATACGGCAGTCACGCCAACTATGGTGGTTGCATCAGACGGAGTTCCTCCGATTCTTCCAATAGTTTCTATTATATCTGATAATCTAAGTATAATTTATGCAATGGAAGACGACACAATAACTCTTTCATTCACATCAAGCGAGGCAATTGCAACTCCTACAGTAATAATTCAAGGAGCTTCGGCAACTACAATCCTTGTCGGCGGAACATCATGGACTGCCACCAGAGTAATGTCTGTATCGGACACGCAAGGACCAGTTGCTATCTCAATTGATTTTGCTGATAGCCCAGCCGGAAATAATGGCATTACTGTCACAGCGACAACAGACGCAAGTTCAGTATTTTTTGACAGCGTTAATCCTTTGGTAAATGCTGGCACCGACAAAGAAGTTAATGCGTTTGTTTCGCAAGATGCGACAGTTTCTGATCCAGACCCAAGCTCCGGCGGTTTAATTTATGCATGGACAATGGTTTCTGGACCTGGCTTGATTACTTTTGGCACGCCGGTAACAGAAGACACAACTATCTCTGCTGATACTGACGGCACTTATGTTATCCGTCTCACAGTTACTGACAACGCAGGAAATGCTACATCTGACGAAATAACATTTATTTGGGACACGACAAATCCTGAGCCGCTTACAGCATTTCCTTCCAATGGCGCGATCGGCGTTTCCATTTCAGCTGGGACAGCCACAGTTACTTTTGACGAGCCTATCGTCCTGCTTGATTCATCGCGAGTATTACTCGTTAATGATGTGACTGGCACATCGTATAAAGGCGCGGTCGCCATAGACGGCGGTAATCTGGCGATGCTCAACATCGCGTACTCTGGCCTTAATTATGGAACAAAATACAGAATAAATGTAAAACCAAACGCGATATCAGATATTGCGACAAATAAACTTAGCTCAAATTTTATTTCATACTTTACAACTGAAATTGACATCATTCCGCCAGTTGTTAATTCTTTCAGTGCTGGTAGTATAACTACAATAGGAGCTACTCTTTATGTTACAACAAATGAAAATGCAAATTGCAGATATGCCACGATTGATTCTGAATACGGTAGTATGACAATTTTTACAACAACCGGAACGGCATCACACTATACTGCAATTACAGGGTTAACTCCTTCAACTGGATATGATTTCTATGTTCGTTGTGCCGATACTTCTGCGCAGACAAACACAATGACAACATCAGCGCATGTGTCATTTACAACATTATCTCCCGCTCCTGACACAACAGCGCCCGCAGTACCGGCAATTACCACGGCAAGCGCGACGATTGATGCTAATACTTACACTATCGCTGGCACGGTAGCCGACGATGGAGGCGCACGCACGATTATGCTCTACAACGGTTTGGATGTTGCCGGTTCCGCAACTATTCCGGCTGGTGATACAACATGGGCAATTCTTGTACCTCTTATGCAAGACGCAGGCAACTCTTTCACCGCAACCGCTACTGATGTGGCAGGCAACACGAGTGCGGCAAGTACTGCTGTACTGATTACCGAAACGACGGCAACTGGAGATATAACTGACCCCGCGATTCCTGCG
>JAHIER010000003.1 GCA_018901555.1 Patescibacteria group bacterium | reverse complement strand
TTATGATGATGTGCAATATGACAAAAATGGCTGGCGCAATAGGAATAGAATAAAAACGCAAAATGGAATTACTTGGATTACTATTCCGGTTCACGGAAGTATTAATTCTAAAATTTCAGAAATTAAAATTGACAATACTCAAAATTGGCAGAGAAAACATATTAATGCTATAAGAATAAATTATTGCAAGTCGCCATATTTTGACGAGTATTGGCCAATTTTTAGTGATATATTCAATAAAAAATGGGAAAAACTAATTGATCTTCAAATAGTTTTGATCAAAAAAATTAATAAAATACTTGGTATTAATAGAAAAATTAAATTTTCTTCAAAATTAAATATTTCTGGTAATCGTATTGATCGTTTAATAAATATTTGTAAATATTTTGATGCTAATATTTTTTATGAAGGAGCTACTGGAAAAAATTATATTGATGAGAAAAAATTTAATGATGTTGGTATCAAAATAAAATTTCAAGACTATAAACACCCAAGATACCATCAACTCTACGGCGATTTTGTATCTCATCTTTCGATTATTGATTTAATTTTTAATGAGGGTCCTAATAGTTTGAATATATTAATTAGTAATATAAAATAATTTATATATGAATTATGTTAAAACAATTTTAATTACTGGTGGGGCTGGATTTATTGGTAGTAATTTTACAAAATATATTTATAAAAAATATCCAAATTATAGAATTGTTGTTTTAGATTTTTTGACTTATGCTGGAGGAATTGATAATTTTGAATCTAGAATGATGGCAAATAAAGAAAGGTTTGAGTTTTTTTATGGAAATGTTTGTAATAATGACCTTGTTGATGAATTGGTCGCTGGTGCAAGTATTGTTGTTCATTTTGCAGCAGAGTCTCATGTTACTCGTTCAATTTATGATAATCTGATTTTTTTTGAAACAGATGTTTTGGGAACACACTCTGTTGCTAATGCGGTGTCAAAACACAAGAAAACAGTTGAAAGATTTATTCATATTTCTACTTCAGAGGTTTATGGTACTGCCGATACAGACACAATGATAGAAGACGAACATCCTCTTTTGCCAATGAGTCCTTATGCTGCTGCTAAGGCTGGAGCTGATAGGTTGGTTTATTCTTATTGGACGACTTATAATATTCCAGCCGTAATTGTTAGACCATTTAATAACTATGGACCAAATCAACATTTGGAAAAATTAATTCCAAGATTTATTACTAGTTGTATTTTGAATGAGCCATTGACTATTCATGGAGATGGTAGTGCTCAAAGAGATTGGATTAATGTTAAAGATACGTGTAGGGCCATAGACAAAATTATACACGAAGATGCTGATAAAGTTGTTGGTCAGGTTATAAATATTGGCAGTGGTAAAAGCATCGATATTAAAACAATCGCTGAAATTATTGTAAAAAAAATGAAAAAATCAAAATCATTAATAACTTATACCGATAATAGACCGGGGCAGGTTTTCCGTCATACAGCAAACATAGAAAAAGCAAAAAAGCTTTTAAATTGGCAACCAAAAATTTCTTTTGAAGACGGTTTGGAAAAAACTATTGATTGGTATAAAAACAATAGAGAATGGTGGGAAAAAAGATTATGGATGAGAAAGGTTCCTATAATTAACAAAGATGGTAAAAAAATAATTCATTAAATAAAAATGAAAATAGAATTCTACAAGCACAATATTAATGGTATTGATATTAAAAATTTGATTAAAGTTTTAAAAAGTTTTTTTTTAACCACGGGCGAAACTGTGGATTTTTTTGAAAAAAAAATAGCAAAATATCTTAATTTGGAGTATGCCACTGGATTAATGTCTTGTACGAATGCACTTCAGTTATCTCTTGCTTATTTTAATATTGGCCATGGTGATGAAGTTATAACTACTCCTTTAACTTATACGGCTACCGTGGATGCAATAGAATATGTTGGGGCAAAACCAGTATTTGTTGATGTAGAAAAATCTACTGGCAATATTAATGCAGAGTTAATTGAGTCAGCAATAACCAAAAATACAAAAGCTATTATGCCAGTGCATTTATATGGTCATATGTGTGATATGAAAAAAATAAAAAAAATAGCCAATAAATACAGACTTAAGATAATTGAAGACTCAGCTCACTGTTTGGAGGGAAAAAGAGACAACATTAAACCTGGGCAACTGGGAGATTTTGCTTGTTTTAGTTTTTATGCGACCAAGAATATTACATGTGGAGAGGGCGGGGCAATTATTACTAACAATAAGGATGCTTATTGTTGGCTTAAAAAGGCTCGTTCCCATGGATTAACAAAAGATGTTTCTCAAAGATATGGTAGAGTTTATCAATATTATGATAAAGAAATTCTCGGATTTAAATGTAATATGAGTAATATTCAGGCTGCATTATTATTGCACCAATTGGATTTTGCAGATTCAAGATTAGAAAAAAGAATAAAAATTTCTCAGAAATATGATGAAGCATTTAAAAGTCTTAAGAATATTAAAATTCATAAAATTTTAAATAATACATTGTCTGCTAGGCACATATATACAATTTTAGTTGAAAAAGATAGAGACAAAATAATAGAAAAATTAAAAAAATTTGGAATTAGCGTAACAGTTAATTATAGACCAGTCCATTTATTAAAATATTATAAAGAAAAATATAATTTTAAAAATGGAGATTTCCCAATTGCAGAAGATATTGGTGAAAAAACGATTACTATCCCTCTCTATCCAAAATTAAAATTAAAAGAAATTAATTATATAATAAAAATCGTAAAATCAATTAATTTACAATATGATTAGTATAATTTTTCTTATTATTTTTTTGTTTGGTTTGTTTTTTTTTGGTTGGCAAATAGCGAGATTTATATTAAAGATTAATCGAATTGAATTATTATTACCACTATCTATAACAATTGGTTATGGATTTTATACTTTTATTTTAAATATTTCTTCTTATCTAATTACGATAAGATTAAATTTTTATCTTGTTTTTGTGTTTTTGTTGTTAATTTCTTTTTGTTTGTTCTTTTTAAATAAGAAAAAGTCTAGATTAAAATGTGGGCTTGGTAAAAAGATGAAAATAGTTATTTTTTTAACTATTATTATTATAATGATTCTGAGTGGCTTTATTGTTTCAAGGCAAATTAGTGGTAGTGATAATTGGGCATATCCACACCTTCCTGCCGTTGCTTCAATTGTTGGTGGTAATTTTCCTATAAAAAATTTAAACATGCCTGGAGAAAATTTAATTATTCATTATGGCCCACTTTTGTTTTATGCGGCCGTCTCAAGAATAACTGGGCTTTCTATTATTTTTTCATTTTGTTTTGGCACCTTTTTATTTAGTGGTATAGTTTTTTTGTTAATATTTAACATAGCTAAACTATTTATTAAAAACAACAAAGGATCTTTTTTAGTGGCATTGGTTGGGTTTTTTGGAGGTGGTTTTCGTTTTGTTTATGGTTTTAATTTTTTGATTGAAATTTATAGAAAATTTGTTTTAGATTATAATATCGAACACGTTTTTAAGTTTTTGGGAAACATGTGGAGCGTTAGTCCGTTGACTGGTTCTTTTATCGCAAATATATTTCATGGTTGGTCTGTTTCGGCATTGGGCTATTCCTTGGTTTTGGTGATTATCTATTTGTATATTAAAAATCTTAACACTGAAAAACGGTTGTATTCTCATGATTTTTTAATGATCATTTTATTGTCTGTTTTGGCGCTTAATTTTTCGTTAGCTTTTGTGGTTATTTGTTTTGGGATAGTTGTTGTTCCTTTTGTTGTTTATTTTAAAGATAAAGATAAAAATAATTTTAAATCATTATTGAAACACTCTGCGTTAATTTTGGTTGTGACTAGTGTTTTTGTTTTGTTTCAAGGCGGAGTAATTACGGCTATGTTTGAAAATATCAACCTACATAAATCTTCATACGGTTACGGTCTTGGTTTTTCGGTTTTTAAGCACTCACTGTCTTTTGATGGTGGAAATGGAGTTTTGTATCCATTTTATGGTTTAGTATTTATTTTAAATTTTGGTTTAACTTATTTTTTAATCATTCCAGCTATTGTCTTTCTTTTTAAAAAATATTTTAGAGAAAGTATTTTTTTGATAATAATAAGTTGTTTTTCTTTTTTGCTCCCGTTTATATTCTCTTTCGAATGGATTTGGCAGGGAACATTGAATTATTTTTTTAGACTTAGTAGTTTGGTTTGGGCAATATTAATTGGTATATTCTTGGTGATTTTTTTGTCAAGACTTAAAAGTGGCCGTATTTTAAAAATTGTGATTAGTGTTTCTTTGATAATTATTTGTCTAGAGGGTGTTTTATTTCTAATTACAAGGCCATTATACAAAAAAGACGAATATAGAATTGATAATAAATTTTTTCCAGAACTAAGATTGCTGTCGAATTCTGAAAATAAAGCATATAATTGGGTAAGAAAAAACTCTACAATTAAAGATTATTTTTTGGCTTTTGCCGATAAAAATGACATTGATAATCAGATTAGTGTTTTTGAAAACTTTAGATTTGTAATGTTTGCTCAAAGATTGGCTCCTATCTATACTCAAAGCAATAATTATATTGATTCTGTTTTGCCAGATGATCATTACTATACACCAATTTATAAGGAGTTAGTTCTTAATTGTAATATGAATGATATGAAATTATTAAATTATAGATATTTGTTTGTTGATAATAATTGGCCAGCTGAGCTTGAAGATAAATGTCTTAAAAATAATGATTTAGAGCTTAAATTTAAGATTGAAGAAAACGAAGGGTTTGTAAGAATTTATAAAGTAAATTATGACCAATAATAAAGAAATGAAAATAGTTTTTTTAGCAGACGATTTTCCTCCAAAAAGTCTTGGTGGGGCTGGTATTGTTGCTTGTGATTTAGCTGATGGGTTAAAAAAGCGAGGTTATGAAATTTTTGTAATTACTACTGTTCAAAAAAAAGAAGAAGAAGGAAATATTAATATGTTTGGATTCAATATTTTTAAAATTTATTCTAATTATCATCCTCGCTGGCAGCCTTATTTGAGTTTATATAACCCAAAGACTATTTTAAAAGTTGAGAAAATTATAAAAAGGATTAAGCCAGACATTGTTCATGCTCATAATATTCATTATCATCTTTCTTATGACTCTTTAAGGGTTGCCAAAAAATATGCTAAAGCTGTTTTTTTAACCGCTCATGATGTGATGTTGATTCATACTGGTAAATTAATGCCCAAAAATGGAAATTGTATGTTTAAACTTAGTGCTTTGGATCAAATAAAAGATGCAAAAAAAAGATATAATCCATTCCGTAATATTATCATTAAACACTATTTGAAATATGTCGATAGGATATTTGCTGTTAGTAATACACTAAAAAATGTTTTAGAAGTTAATGGGATTAAAAACATTGAGACAATTTATAATGGGATTGATATTGGTGATTGGCAGATTAATACAAAAGAAGTTGAAAATTTTAGAAAAAAATTTGGTATCCAAAATAAAAAAGTAATTTTATTTGGTGGAAGATTAAGTGGTGCCAAGGGCGGAGAAGTTATTTTGAGAGCAATTTCTTTAGCAATAAAAGAAGTTAAAAATATAGTTTTATTGGTAGCTGGAGATAAAGACTGGTATGCTGAAAAGATGATTAAACTAACTAGGGAGATTGGTATATATGAGAATATTAGATTTACTGGTTGGCTTCAAAGGGAGAGTATGAAATGTGCCTTTTTTGTTTCTGATATTTGTGTAACGCCATCTATTTATTTAGATCCGTTTAATTTATTTAATATTGAAGCCGGGGCAGCAAAAAAACCAGTTATAGGGACTTGTTTTGGTGGAACAATGGAAATTATTATAGAAAACAAAACTGGATATATTGTTAATCCGAATAAAATAGAATTAATGGCTGAGAAAATTATTGATTTATTAAAAAATTCAGAGAAAGCAAAACAATTTGGAGAAGCTGGACACAAAAGAGTAGCGGAACATTTTTTATTAAATTTACAAATTGACAAGATATTAAAATGGTATAAAAAATATGTCTAAAATTATTCTTTTTCTCCCATCATATGAAACTACAAGCATTATGCTATTACCAGCGAGCATTCTTTCGGTAGCAGCTCCATTGGTTAATGCTGGTTATGAGGTTAAGATTATTGATCAGCGAGTTAATAGACTCTGGAAAAGAGATTTGTTGAATGAAATGAAAAAAGAGCCATTAGCCATTGGTATCTCGACGCTTACTGGTAAGCAAATTCTAAACGGATTAGAGGCTAGTAGATTAATCAAGGAGAATAGTAATATACCTGTGATTTGGGGCGGAGTTCATCCGAGTATAATGCCTCGCCAAACATTAAACAATAAATATATTAATTATGTTGTTATTGGGGAGGGGGAGGAAACATTTTTGGAGTTAGTAGAATGTATTAAAAATAAAAATTCTGTTAAAAACATAAAAGGACTTGGTTATAAAGAAAATGGTAATGTTTTTATTAATCAAGAACGAATGTTTGTTGATTTAGAAAATTTATCGGAGATGCCTTATAATTTAATAAGTATTGAGAAATATGTTGCTGAAAAATCATTTGCTACTGGTAAATTAGCTCGAAATATAGCTTTTTATACTAGTCGTGGTTGTCCTTATCGTTGCGGATTTTGTTATAACAAAGAATTCAATAAAAGAAAGTGGCGAGGCAAATCAGCTGGAAAAGTTATCAAAGAAATAAAAGACTTGATAGATGGATATGGGATTAATGCTTTTGAGATAGAAGATGATGAATTTTTTGTTGACATAGAGAGAGCAAAGAAAATTGCGGAATTGATTATTGAGGAAAATTTGAATATTGAAATTTTTACTTCTTGTAGGGTTAATTATGTGATTAATATGGACAGCAATTATTTAAAATTATTTTATGAGGCAGGATTTCGAACATTGGGTTTTGGAGTAGAATCTGGATCAGGTAGAATTTTAGATTTAATGCATAAAGATATTACTATTGAACAAGTTTTTGAGACCATAAAGAGACTAAAAATAGCTGGCATAAATTCTAAATATTATTTTATGGCAGGATTTCCAACTGAAACAATAAAAGATTTGTATAAAACAACAGACTTAATTCAGAAAATGAAAAAACTGGATCCTCAAATTAGAATTCCAGCTTGGAGAATTTTTACACCATATCCGGGAACAGATTTATATGACCTAGCAATTAAGGAAGGTTGGAACGCACCAAAAAAATTAGAAGAATGGGCTAATTATGATTTTAATACAGTTAGAATGCCATGGGTTAAAGGGAAGAAAGAAAGAATTATTAAAAACGTTATTTTTTTAATAAATTATTTAGAGATGGGAGGAACCACGGGACGGGGAGTTTTTTTTAAAATGGCTAAAATTTTTGGCAAGATAGTTGATTGGAGATGGAAAAATCATTATTTTTCTTTTGTTCCGGAAAAATATTTATTAATTATATTTTTAAAAATGAAAGAGTTATTTCTTTTTGGCAATGCAAATAATAAAAGGTGAAAAATATTTATTAGGGATATTTATATATTTAAAAAAGAATTGTCCGATTAAAATGATTAGCACAATTATTTTTTTAATAAAGAAATTTCTATTTTCAATATTTTCTACCCAAAACTTAAAGCTTTTGTAATATCCAGAATATATAATTTCTAAGTTGTTTTTTTTAAATATTTCTTTAATAATTTTTGGGTTCATGGCCTTTAAATTGTGTTTTTTTAGATTTTTGTTATCAAATAATCTATGTAGTAAATATTGTCCATATCTGAAATTAGGCAGAGAAATAAATAGAATCCCGTCTTTTTTTAATAAAGATATGTGTTTTTCAATAATTTTTTTATAATCTGAAAAATGTTCTATAAATCCAATTGACAAAACAATATCAAATAATTTTTCTTGTTTAAATATTCTAAAGTCAGAATTATAAATATTGTAATTTTTAATATTATTTAATTCAAAGTTTTTTTTAAGGATTTTTTCCATTCCTTCAACGTAGTCAATCCCGTGTATTTTATATCCAAATTTTTTATGTAAGAAGATTAAAAAATTTCCTGGGACACAACCAATTTCAATGCATTCTAATTTTGGATTAAATTCAAAATATTTTTGAAAAATATCTTCAAATAAAATTGAATGAATCTTTTGAGCACCATGCTCAGACCAATATTTTTTCCAGTTAGATTTTGAGACTAGATTCATATGTAATTATATTTTTTTAAATGAATAAAGAGTTGTGAAAAAATAAAGAATTTGAGATATTATTTTAGCAATTATTATTCCAATAATTCCGAAACTAGGAACCAGTAAAATTAAAAGCAGAATTTGAAAAATAGGATTAATTATACTAATTTTGTAGAGTTCTTTTGTTTTCTTCTTTGCTAAAAGTGCTAATAGCATCATTGACATAGGGAAAACCAAAAGTGTAAGTGATAGTAGTTGTGAATAAAAAATTGATTCTAAGTATTGTGGATAAAATATTTTAAAGAAATAAGGAGCAATAAATATATAAATAATTATTATTATGGAAATAAAAAATATGGATTTAAAAAGTTTTTTTGGTAGGGTTTTTTTGATTTTCCCATTTTCTTGAGTTGAAAACTTTGGGAGAGCAAGTTCCTGGATGGTTTGGAATGGGCTTTGAATGTGTTGTATTGGAAGAGCAGCAAAAGAGTATATTGCTAGTTGAATTGGACCAAGAAAAAAGAAAAGTAATATTTTGTCTGCCTCATTTGCTATTAGTCCTAAAATTTGTATTGCACTTAAATGTTTTCCATATGAAATTGTTTCAGGATCATTTTTTTTATTTGATGGATATTTATTTATTGTTAATATAGAAAATAATATTCTTAATATAGAATATGATGCAAAATAAACAAATATTAAAATAATAAGACTTTTTGTTAGAAATAATGTTATTATAAGTAATATAGTTGATAAAATTTGAGATATTGTAGTATAAGTTGTTTTCTTTTTAAATAGTTTTTTGCCACTTAGATAGAATTGATAAGCTTCTCCTGCTTTGAAAAAAGGAAGAAAAATAGATATAATTAAAAAAGAAATAGCAAAAATAGAATTTCCAATAATTAAAAAATAAATAGCAAGACAAATAGATGCAATGCTTCCGAGTAAACTCCATTTTAGTTTTACTAAAAGACCATTTTTAAATACACTATCAAAACCCATTGCTACTCCACGAACAATTGCTGTGTTAATTCCAGAGAGTGAGGAAAGTGCTAGTAGTCCAAAAATTGATAAAATATATTTATATTCACCATAGGTTTCTTTTGGTAATAGGCGAGCAAATGCAATTGATAATATAAATGCTGTTATTATAGATATAATATTTCCGACGGTAAGATATGAGCCATGTTTTGCAATATAAACATTATCAGTTCCAGTGAGCTTTTCAGTATTCTTAAGTGTTTTATAAATTTTATTTTTTAGATTTTTGATAATCATAAAAGTTATTTTTCAATTAGGTTTTTATATTAATTTAATAAATTATTAATTATATGGTTAATACTAACTTAAAGCATAAGTTTAAACAATACAAGGCTTTATTTCTTGTATGTATTTTCTTTTTAGCTATTCTTGTTTGGTATTCACCGATTATTTTTAAAGGTTATTCGGTTCAACCGATTTCACAAGACATATTATTGGCGAGAAATTATCATGAGACTGGTATTTTAGCAATTCAAAACAATCAAAGCATTATTATTTCTTCTGACTTAATTGAAGAACAAGGATATCAATTACCAGTGTCTCAATATTTACGTTCTGTGCTTTATGCAAAAATTTTTAATATTACCGGTGTATTGGATTATAATAATTTAATTTTACTCTCAATTATTTTATATGCTTTGGTTTTTATTCTTTTTGTGGTATTGATTTTGTATTTATTTAATTTCAAAATAGCAATTGTTTTTTCTTTAATATATATATTCTCGCCGATTGGTTGGGGTTTGTCTCGTCTTTCTGGAGCTTATGAATTTTGTTTGCTTTTTTTGGCTTTGTTTTTTATATTTTATTTTTTGGGCGCTAAAAAGACAGAGAAGTCTAAAAATAAATTTAATAATCTTTTCTTTATTGTTTCTGGTATCTTTTTATCTCTTTCTGCCTTGTCTCGAGAAGCAACGCTTGTATTCGCGTTAGCTTTTTTTATATTCTTGTTTGTTAAAAGATTTAAACAACAATTAGCATATATATTTGTTCCTTTTGTTCTTTTGTTAGTGCTTTTTTGGTTACCATCATTTTTAAGTGGTGAGAATAAATACGCATCCTTATTAACAAATCGTCCGACACAAGAATCGATTTCTATGGCTGAATTGCATGTTTTCCCAGATGCTTATACTTATTACTTTGAAAAAGAAGAATTTCTAGAAGAATTTAAAAATCAAAATCGCGGATGGTCAGAAAACATAGAGACAAGAAAGATATTAACTAATTTTGGATTTGAGAAATTCAGTTTATTTAATAGAATTAAAATTAATTTCTATCTTTTATCTCAGCATATTTTAAGATTCTTTTCATTAGAAGATTTTGGTGGGCCATTTTTTTCTTTGTTGTTGGTTTTGGGATTAATTTATTTGAAAAATAAATATAAGTTTCTTTATCAACTATCTCTTTACTGGCTTATTATTTCATTCTTTGTTTTTTCTTTTGTTATTCTTGTTAGTCGTAATCATTTAATGGATTTTATTTGGATACTTATTCTTTTAATGTCTCTTGGTTTGTTTTATCTCACCCAGATTATTAAGAATCATTTTAAATTAAGTAAGGTATGGACAATATTTTTGGGCGTGATAATGGTGGGTCTGGCGATTTATCATTTGGTTTTGGTAAATCATGTAATTTTGGGAAAAGAATATGATAAAGATTTTATACCAAGAAGCATAGCTTATTCTCAAGAGATAGAGGAGCTTAATATTAGTAATAAAGAAGTAATTGCTGTACCAGGAGACTTTCCAAGCCAGGGTATTGTTTTAAATTACTTAACCAATAAATCTTTCGTCGTTTTTCGGGATTTAACCGTTGAAAAATTATTAGAGGATGAAAAAACAAAACAGATCTTTAAAGTCTTTGAAATAAAATATATTTTAGGATTTTCTGAAGAATTGTCTGAAAAAATAATAGAACAAACAGGTATAATTAATATTGCTTCGCATGCATTAGAAATCAATATTGAAAGTGTTTCTGATAATAGGGGTTTTTTGATGAATTTAATTAGGTAATTTAAAGTTTAATTGGCTTGATAAGCCAACAGATCAACCCTACAAAAGCAGCAAACAAGGACATTAATAGAATTAAAACAGAAAAAGCAATTATTTGTTCTGTTGTTATTGCAAAGGGGATAAACAGGGCAAGCAGGGTAGCGTCTCTGGTTCCTATCCCCGAGATTGATATAGGAATTAATGTTATTAATCCAGCAATAGTTACTATAATTGCCAAATACAGTATTGGAATATCGATTCCTACTCCTTTGGCTAGAATAAACATTTGTAAATAATAGAATATCCAAGAAAATGTTGTAATAAACAGAATGACCAGATAATGTTTTAGTTTATATGATTTAAGATCATTAATGAAATCTTGGAAGTTTAATTTCCAAGATTTTTGATATTTTTTAGGAACAAGCTTGTTAAACAATTTATTAATAACCCATTTAATTAAATCAAACTTTAAAGCTATTAAGAAAATAGCGATAGATAGAATTATTCCTAATATCAAAATTAGCACTTGTTTTTGGAAAATAGTTATTAAAAACAGAGAACCTACAAACAAAAACAAAAGAAGGAAAGCAAAATCAGATAATCTATCAATAACAGTGCTAACCAGCGATTTTCCCATTGAATGGCCATCTTTTTTTAAATGAATAGCTTTTGTTATTTCTCCAATCCTACCTGGTGTAATTAGGCCGATATAAATACCACTACAATACATTAAAAATGAATCTTTTAGATTATATTTAATTCCTTGTTTTCTTTTGATGTAATTCCAACAAAGAGCTTTATTAAAGAGCGTTGGTATGGTCATTAGCATAGCCAGGATTAAATAAAGGGGATTAATATTTTTTATATTTTGAAAAATTCCCTCGAGATTTGTTTTAGAGAGAATAATGGCAAAAATAATTAAACCTATAATAAAAGAATATTTTTTAATTTGATTCATTTCTTGAATAAATTATTATAGAATAATATAATAATTAATATATCATTAATAGTTAAAAAAGATGAAAATTTTATTAATTAACCCAATGTATATAATCTATGGAGGGCTTAAGGGGATGGGTGGCAGTGCTCCTCCTTTGGGTTTGGCCTATATTGCTGCTTATTTAAGAGAAAAAAAAGATAATGTTGATATTTCTATTTTAGACGCAGAAGCCCTAAAAATGGAATTAGAAGATGTTAAAAAACACATTATTAACATTAAACCTGATGTTGTTGGTATTACATCAACTACTCCATGCTTTTATTATGCATTGAAAATTGCCGAACTAGTTAAAGAGATATCGCAAGATATAAAAGTGGTTATGGGTGGAGCACATCCATCAGCGCTTCCAAAAGAAACTGTTAAAAATGTTAATGTAGATTATGTGGTCAAGGGAGAAGGAGAGATAACTTTTTTTGAACTTATTAAAGCAATTGATGGTTTAATGAATTTTAAAGATATCTCTGGATTATTTTATAAGGAAGAAAATAAAATTAAGGAAAATTTGCCACGACAATTAATTGAAAACATTGATCAATTACCTTATCCTGCTAGAGATTTATTGCCCAATGATTTATATGGTCCGCCACCAACCAAAAGAGTTAGCATCTA
>JAHIER010000033.1 GCA_018901555.1 Patescibacteria group bacterium | reverse complement strand
TTGTTTCGCTTTTTATAACCATAATTCAATTATATCCATTAGCTATAAATCTTGCAAGATAAATGCGATCGCTTCTATGTTGCAACATTTTATTTATCAGATTTATCAGATTTATTTGAAAATTCAAAATAAAATCAGAAAATTCAAAACAAAAAGGGCGTATCGATGAAAATACGCCCATTATCTTTTTATATGACTCTCCCACCACATGGAATATTTTGATTTAGTTTAAGTTTAGTAGCCCTCGCTATAATTTTTTCATATGACCTCCTTTTTAATTTTCTATTCTAACTATATTCTTAACAAATTTATCAAAAAATAACAAGTTCTGTTATAATGAAATTATTATGACCTCTAAATTTGTCCATTTGCATACGCATAGCCACTATTCTCTACTTGACGGACTTGCAAAAATTGATGATCTCGTTAATGAAGCTTCTAAATTTGAAATGCCGGCTCTGGCATTAACTGATCATGGCAACATGTATGGCGCTATTGAATTTTATAAAAAATGCAAAAAAGCCGGCATCAAACCAATTCTAGGAGTAGAAGCATACTTGGCTTATGAATCTTTGAATCAAAAAAGACCAAACATAGACAACAAACGCTATCATATTGTTCTTCTCGCGCAAAATGAAATTGGTTATAAAAATTTAATTAAACTTGTCACTATTTCTCATTTGGAAGGATTTTATTACAAGCCCAGAATAGATAAGGAAATTCTGCGAAAACATTCAGAGGGGCTGATCGGTTTATCAGCCT
The DNA here is from genome assembly GCA_018901555.1 of Patescibacteria group bacterium. Classification (GTDB taxonomy): domain Bacteria; phylum Patescibacteriota; class Minisyncoccia; order UBA9983; family UBA9983; genus JAHIER01. The sequence continues at coordinate 4,990 of JAHIER010000033.1, read as the reverse complement.
GCATGGCCGGAGAACTTTCCAGATTAGTTGAAAGAAAAGAATTTAAACTGGCGGAAAAAACCGCAAAAGAATACGAAGAAATTTTCGGACAAGGAAATTTTTTTATTGAAATAAGTCATCATCCTAATTTAGAAAATCACACTCGGGTACAGGAAGGATTAAAAGAAATTTCTCAAAAAACAGGAATTCCTCTGGTGGCTACTCAAGATATTCATTATCTTAAACAAGAAGATGCCGCTGCCCAAGATCTTTTGGTTGCTATACAAACTAATGCCCGTATTGATGAAGATGATCGTCTCACCATGAAAAAAGATGATTTTTCAATGTTGCCACCTAAAAAAATGGAGGAAATTTTTAAAGACTCGCCCGAAGCCATAGAAAATACATCTCTTATTGCTGACAAATGCAATCTTGAACTTGAATTAGGAAAATGGGTTTTCCCTAAATTCAAACTACCAGAAGGAAAAACTGCTCGACAAACACTCATAGAAACAGCTACAAAAATTTTTGAAGAAAAATATAAAAACGAAGACAAGGATTTAAAAGAAGAAGCGCAACAAAGATTGACATATGAATTAGAGGTTATAAATACCAAGGGATACGCGCCCTATTTCTTGATCGTGGCAGATATTATTAATTGGTCCAAAACTCAAGAAATTATCACTAATACCAGAGGATCAGCTGCTGGCTCTTTTGTTTCCTATTTAATCGGTATTACCAACATTGATCCTATTAAATTTAAATTGCCATTTGAAAGATTTCTTAATCCTTATCGACCTTCTCTGCCTGATATTGATATGGATTTTGCTGATGACCGCAGAGAAGAAATTTTAAATTATGTAAAAGAAAAATACGGCCAAGATAAAGTAGCTCAAATAGGAACCTTCGGAACCATGATGGCCCGAGCAGCTGTTCGCGACATTACCCGCGCGCTGGGAAAACCTTATGAACTGGGAGATAGGATTGCCAAACTTATTCCTATCGGTTCTCAAGGATTCCCTATGACAATTGATCAAGCTATAAAAATTACACCGGAACTCAGGGAAATTTATGAATCTGAAAATGAAGTCAAAGAAATTATTGATCTGGCAAAAAAGATTGAGGGTTGCGCCAGACATGTTTCTGTTCATGCGGCTGGAGTTGTTATTAGCCCGACAACTCTAATTAATTACGTTCCATTGCAACGCGAACCTAATGGAGAAAAAATTATTACCCAGTATGACATGCATTCTGTTGAAGACGCTGGTTTAATTAAAATGGATTTTCTCGGAATAAAAAATCTTTCCATTTTAGGAAATTCAGTAAAATTAGTGAAAAAAATTCACAACAAAGAAATAGATTTGGAAAATCTGAATCTAGATGATAAAAAAACTTTTGAACTCTTGGCGCGCGGAGATACTGTCGGCCTTTTTCAATTGGGAGGAAGCGGTATGACGCGCTGGCTAAAAGAATTGAAACCTAATAATATTTTTGACATCATGGCCATGATTGCGCTTTTTCGCCCCGGCCCAATGGCTAATATTCCAAATTACATCAGAAGAAAAAATGGTCAAGAAGCTATCACTTATCCGGATCCGCGTTTAGAAAAAGTTTTGGAAAAAACCTATGGCGTGGTTACTTATCAGGAAGATGTTTTACTTATTGCCATAGAGCTGGCCGGCTATAACTGGGAAACAGTTGATAAATTCAGAAAAGCTATTGGCAAGAAAATTCCAGCTGAAATGGCCAAACAGGAAAAAATCTTTATTGAAGGATGCCAAACGAATGCTGGATTAACAAAAGAAAAAGCAGAAGAACTCTGGAAACTTTTTGATCCTTTCAAAGGCTATGGATTTAACAAAGCTCATGCAGCTTCTTATGCTAAAGTGGCCTATCAAACTGCTTATATGAAAGCTCATTTCCCATCTGAATTTATGGCCTCAGTTCTAACTGCTGACGCCGGCGACACAGAAAAAATATCTATCAGTATTATTGAATGCCAAAGAATGAATTTGCCCATACTGCCCCCTAATGTTAATGAAAGTTTCGGTAATTTTACGGTGATTTATGCTTCTGATAAGAAAAAAGGTATTCGTTTCGGGTTGTATTCAATAAAAAATCTGGGTGAAGAAATCGCTAATGCCATAATTGAAGAAAGAAAAGATAATGGCCCTTTTAAAACTTTTTCTGATTTTTTGGAAAGAATCCAACACAAAAATCTGAATAAAAAATCGCTTGAATCATTAATTAAATCCGGAGCCATGGACAGTTTGGGAGAAAGAAAACAAATGATTATTAATATAGAAGATGTGTTAAATTACAGCCGAGAAACTACAAAAAATTTAAAAAACCAGGATTCCCTTTTTTCATTAATGAAAGATCGTTCAAGTATTCCTATTCTAAAACTTAAGGAAACCGAGCCAGCCTCTCAAGAAGAAAAGCTTGGCTGGGAAAGAGAATTGCTTGGTCTTTATATTTCCGGCCATCCATTGGATAAATTTAAAGATAAAATGGAAAAAATAAAAACTAATATTGGCGAGGCAAAAAAAATGCCAGCCAATACGCCTATAGTTATGGCTGGCATGATTGAAGAAATCAGAAAAGTAATTACCAAAAAAAACGAGCCCATGCTTTTTTTAAAACTTTCTGATTACAAAGATAGTATTGAATTGGTAATTTTCCCGAGTATTTTAAATCAATTCGGAAATTGCATTGCCGAAGGAAATTGCATTGCCGTGCGCGGCAAAATCTCGCACCGCAACGGCGACGTCTCAATCATTGCCGAAGAACTAAAAGAAATGAAAAATTAAAAATTACAAATCCAAATTCTGCACCGACTTGGCATGGGTTTGAATAAAGAGCCGACGCGGTTCCACCTCTTTGCCCATCAAAGTTTCAAAAATTTTATCAGCTTCTTCAACATCTTCAATATTAACCTGCTTTAAAAATCTTCTCTCTGGATCCATAGTAGTTTCCCATAATTGTCCTGGGTTCATTTCACCCAATCCTTTATACCTCTGAATATTATATCCCTCTCCATTGCCAATTATTTTATTTTTTTCTGCTTCATCGTAAACATACAAAACTTCCTTGCCTTTCTGAATTCTAAATAAAGGTGGCAAAGCAATATATAAATAACCTTGTTCAATTACTGGCTTGTAATAGCGGTAGAACAAAGTGAGCAAAAGTGTGCGAATATGAGCGCCATCAACATCAGCATCAGTGGCAATGATAATTTTATGATAACGCAATTTTTCAATATCAAACTCATCAGCAATAGCCGCCCCCAAAGCAATAACCAAGGCTTTAATTTCTTTTGAAGCCAGCATTTTATCTATACGCGCCCTCTCCACATTTAAAATTTTTCCGCGCAATGGAAGAATGGCCTGAGTGCGCCTATCACGGCCCTGCTTGCTGGAACCGCCAGCTGAATCTCCTTCAACAATAAATAATTCCGCTTCTTCAACATCACGAGTTTGACAATCAGCTAATTTGCCGGGCAAAGTGAGCCCTTCCAAAATTCCTTTTCTTAAAACACTGTCCTTGGCTGCCTTAGCTGCTTTGCGAGCTTTCAAAGCTAAAGTAACTTTACCAATGATAGCTCGCGCATCACTAGGATTCTCTTCTAAAAAATTTGTGAAGGCTTCATTAAAAACTGATTCAGTGGCGCTTCTTGCTTCTGGATTGCCTAATTTTGCCTTTGTTTGCCCTTCAAATTGCGGATTCCTTAATTTTATAGAAACAATTGCGGTTAAACCTTCCCTCACATCATCGCCAGTAAAATTTTCTTCATCTCCTTTAATAAGATTATTCTTTTTGGCATAATCATTAAGTACGCGCGTCAAGGCTGTTCTAAATCCAGTGAGATGCATTCCACCTTCTGGAGTATGAATGTTATTAGCAAAACTGATTTCTTTAATAGCAATATCTTCAATATATTGAATGGCAACTTCAACATTGGGGATAGCATCATTTATCTCTTTTTCAACATAAAAAACTTTGTCGTGAATAGGTTTTTCTTTTTTATTTAAAAATTTTATCAAAGAAAAAAGCCCGCCTTCAAAATAAAAACTGCTAGAGATTACAGGTAATTTTAATTCATTTAAAAATAATATTTTTGAGTCATCAATCTTACCTTTATAATCGCGCGCATCTATAATTCTTATTTTTAATCCCTTGGTTAGATAAGCTTGCTGTCGCAAATGATTTAAAATTTTAATCCAGTCAAATTTTATTTCATTAAATATTTCCGGATCTGGTTCAAAGGTTACCACTGTTCCATTAAATTTACTGGAGGCAGATTTTTTAACTTTAGAAATAATTTTTCCTCTTTTATATTCTTGCTCAAATTTTCCGCCATCGCGATGAACCTCTGCTCTCATCCAAATAGAAAGCGCATTGACTACTGAAACGCCAACACCATGCAAACCACCGGCAATCTTATAAGATTCTCCGCCGAACTTTCCACCAGCATGAAGTGTAGTCATTACAGTTTCCAAAGCAGATCTTTTTGTTTGTTTATGAATTTCTACTGGAATTCCACGACCATTATCAGCTACCCTTACTTTATTATCAGGCAAAAGCGCCACTTCAACTTCATCAGCAAAACCGCCCATAGCCTCATCACGACCATTATCAAAAACCTCCCATACAAGATGATGGAGACCGTCAACGCCGGTTGAGCCAATATACATTCCCGGTCTTTTACGAACCGGTTCCAGCCCTTCCAACACATAAATATCTTTGGCTGTATAGCCATTATTTTGGCCATTAGTCTTTATCATAGTTACTTATATTTTAACATAAATAGCCAATTTTCTCCAGTAATTTTTAAAGGTATTAATGGGGACAAAATTGTGTTTACCGGACTCTTCATTTAAAGAATCGGGATCATGATAATAAAACCCCCAAGGACTACCATTTTTCACCTCAAAACCAGTTAATAACACATGATGAAATTTATTAATTTCTGAAAAACTCTTGGCAGTAGAAACAATAACTGGATAACCTA
>JAHIER010000032.1 GCA_018901555.1 Patescibacteria group bacterium | reverse complement strand
TCATGATATTGCTATGCATATTACTGCTTCTAATCCTAATGATATTGATGAATTGCTTAAACAGGATTATATAAAAGATCCCAATAAAACCATTGAAGTTTATTTAAAAGAAATCATTCAGAAATTCGGGGAAAATTGTGAAATAACGAGATTTATTCGTTATGACGCTTCTTATTAATAATATAATTATAATATCAGGTTCAATTATGGCGGTTTCTTTTATTGCCATGTCTGTTGTTATTGGCAGGCATCTTAAAGAAATAAGAATGATAGTTGATAATGAATCAATATCCAATTTTGATTTTAGCCGTTCTTTGGCAAAAAGTTTTTATTGTTCCACCAAGAATTTTCTTGTTTGTTTCTGGAGAAATTATTTTGTCCCATTATGTCTTAGAATTACTGAAATAATTATTGTCGCGTTAGAAAAGATGACTAAAAAAATTCAGTTTTGTCTTGTAAGATTTTCTAATTATATAAAAGGCAGGAGAAAAATCAGTAATTTAAAAAATAATTCAGAATATTGGGATGATATGATTGATTTTAAAAATAATTTAAACGAAAACGGAGATAACAACGAAAAAGAAAATAAAACAGAGTAAAAATAACTAATAATATGCCGGGATAGCTCAACGGTAGAGCAACGGTTTTGTAAACCGTAGGTTGGGGGTTCGAATCCTCTTCCCGGCTTATGAAAAAAAGAATCTATCTTGATCATGCAGCCACTACGCCCATGGATCCTTTGGTAAAAAAAGTGATGGATAATTTTTTTGTTAATGAATTTGGCAATCCCAGTTCAATTTATCTTGAAGCCAGAAAGGCAAAAAGGGTAATTACTTCCGCCAGAATTAAAATCGCTAAAATAATTAATGCCAAGCCGGATTAAATAATTTTTACCAGCGGTGGCACAGAAAGTGACAACCTTGCAATTTTCGGCATTGTCGGAAACTCGGTTTCCGACTGTCGGAAACCGAGTTTCCGACAACATATCATCACTACTAAATTTGAACATTCTGCTGTTTTGAATCCTATAAAATTTTTAGAAAAGCAGGGATGCAAAGTTACTTATCTTGATGTTGGCGAGGACGGAGTTGTAAAGCCAGAAGATGTAGAAAAAGCTTTACGGCCAGAAACAGTATTAGTTTCAATAATGTATGCTAATAATGAAATTGGCGCTATCCAACCAATCGCTGAAATAGGAAAAATTTTAAAGAATCATAGAGCAATTTTTCATACTGACGCTTGTCAGGCAGCTGGTTATTTGAATTTGGATGTTGAAAAATTAGGAATTGATTTAATGACCGTTAATGGTTCAAAAATTTACGGACCCAAAGGAACAGGTTTTTTATATGCTAAAAGAGGAATAAGATTAAAGCCTTTGATGCATGGCGGAGGGCAAGAGGCTGGATTAAGGCCGGGTACAGAAAATGTTCCAGCTATTATTGGTTTGTCTGAAGCGCTGGCAAAAGTTCAAAAAAGAAGAGTTAAAGAATCAAAACGGCTTATTGCAATCAGAGACTATTTTATTAAAAGATTAACAAAAGAGATTCCCAAAATTTTTTTAAATGGTCATCCTAAAAAAAGATTACCTAACAATATTAATATTTCTATTTTAGGCGTTGAAGGCGAGTCTGTTGTTCTTTATCTTGATGAAGCTGGAATTGCTTGCGCTACCGGCTCGGCTTGTAATTCTGAAAAACTGGAATCGTCGCATGTTATAATGGCAATCAGAAATGATTACGCGTATAGCCATGGATCATTAAGGTTTACTTTGGGAAAAGATAATACAAAAAAAGAAATTGATTATGTAATGAAAGTTTTACCTAAGGTCGTGGAGAAATTAAGAAAAATTTCAGCAACATGGCAGAAGTAGATAATTGGTATTATTCGGATAAAGTTAAGGAGCATTTTTTGAATCCTCGTAATTTTTTAGTTGAAGATCCAAAAGACGGTGAATTTGACGCCGAGGGTGAAGCCGGCAATATGGCTTGCGGAGATATTATGAAAGTTTGGATAAAAATTGATTCTGAAACAAAAAAGATAAAAGATTTTAAATGGCGGACTTGGGGTTGCGCTTCAGCTATTGCAGCCACTTCAATTTTTTCTGTAATGATTACAGAAAAAGGTGGTATGAAAATTGAAGATGCTTTAAAAATCACTCCGCAGGAAATTATTAAACGTCTTCACGGTCTTCCTCTAAGAAAAATTCATTGCTCGGTTTTGGTTGACAAGGCCTTTCATAATGCAATCAGTAACTATTTAGAAAACAAAAATTTTCCACCTCCACCGACCCTACGGGTCGGTTACGGTTAACATACTCGAAGAGCGTAAACTATTAGACACCCGGTGTTTAATAGTTGTCTATTATGACAACAGTGTAAAAGGATTTTTGAAGCTTTTAAAACTTACTAATTTTTTAAAACTTACTAATTAAAGTTCCAACGTCGTCCCAGACGGCCAGCAACTATTTGAATTTTCCATTTCCACCGACCCTACGGGTCGGTTAAATTTGACAGATGAAACCTTTTGGTATAAAATAGAGTTATCAACAGTTTTGAATTGACAACAAAAATTCAAGTGTTATTATTAAAAATTATATAAATATTGTAGAAATTTATCCAAATTTGTGGGTATTAAATATAATATAATTCGTTAATTTAAACAATTTTTAAGCTATCCCTTAGACAGATAGGATAGAAGGGGATTATTTTTGCGTTTATTCATAATGAAACAAAAATACTTTTCTAAATTTAAAGAATCGGCTGTCCCTCTTCCTCATCTTGTCAAAACTCAGCTAGATTCTTTCAACTGGATTTTGTCGAAAGGACTCAAAGAATTATTTGAGGAGTTTTTTCCTTTTTCTGACTATACCGGCAAAGAATTTACTTTGGAATTTATAAGTCTTTCAATTGGAGAACCAAAATATGATGAATTTCATGCAAAAGAAAATAATTTAACTCATGAAGCTCCATTAAAAATAAGAGTAAAACTCACTAATAAAAAATCAGGAATTTCAAAAGAACAGGAAATTTTTATTTCAGATTTTCCAATGATGACACCGCGCGGAACTTTTGTTATTAATGGAGTGGAAAGAATTGTTGTTCCTCAGCTTTCCAGATCTTTTGGTGTTTATTTTACAGCCAATTTATTAAAAGGAAAAAAATATTTTGGCGCAAAAATAATTCCCGGTCGCGGCGCTTGGATTGAAATTGAAACAGAATCTGATGGAGCTATGTATGTGCGCATTGACCGAAGAAGAAAAGTTCCCCTTTCGTCTCTTTTAAGAATTTTTGGAGCTAATTCATCAGAAGAAATAGAAAAAGCATTTGATAAAATAGATAACGGGGAAGTTTCTTATATTAAAAAAACCTTAGAAAAAGATCCTATAAAGAAAACTGAAGATGCTTATAAAGAAGTCTACGGACGATTAAGACCAGGCGAGCCTGCGACTTACGAAACAGCTAAAGAATATTTAGACGCTCTTTTTGGGCCAATAAGATACGATTTATCTGTTGTAGGAAGATATAGATTAAATCATCGACTTGGCTTGCCGGTTGATAAAGTTCGTTCAGAATCTAGAGTTATTACTTTGATTGATTTAATTGCTGTTATCACAAAAATTATTGAAATGAATAATAATCCTTTGGCTCAACCAGATGATATTGATCATTTGGGAACAAGAAGAGTTAGAGGAGCTGGCGAACTTTTGCATCAGAGATTGCGTGTAGGTATGGCAAGAATGAAGAAAAATATTCAAGATAGAATGTCTACTTTAGACGCAGAAACTTTAGTGCCGATTCAGCTTGTTAATAATCGTCCGATCATGGCAGTTATAAAAGAATTTTTTTCCACTCATCAATTATCACAATTTATGAGTCAGAAAAATATTCTGGATGAACTTGAGCATTTGCGAAGACTTTCTGCTATGGGGCCCGGCGGATTAACAAGAGAACGCGCAGGATTTGAAGTTCGCGATGTTCATCCATCTCATTATGGCAGAATTTGTCCTATTCAGACTCCTGAAGGTCCGAACATCGGACTAGTGGTTCATTTGGCTGCTCACGCGCGCTTGAATGAATTTGGAGTTTTAGAAACTCCTTATAGAAAAGTTAAAAATGGCAAGATAACTAATGAGATATCTTATTTAAACGCGCTTGATGAAACAAAATTTACAATTACTCATGATGGCATTGAATACGATACTAAAACAGGTGAAATTTTAAAAGATCAAGTTCAGGCTAGAATTTGCGGTCAGCCGGGTTTAATAGCAAAAGATAAAATTGATTTTATAGATTTAACTCCCAACCAAGCTTTTAGCGTTGCTACCAGCTTGATACCATTTTTAGAGCATGATGATGCCACACGAGCCTTAATGGGTTCAAACATGCAAAGACAGGCTGTGCCTTGTCTTATTCCTCAAGCTCCTATAGTGGCTACGGGCATTGAAGCAAAAGCAGCCCATGATTCAGGCAGATTAGTTCTAGCAGAAGAAGACGGCGTTGTTGAAGCAGTTGATTCAAAACACATTGTTTTAAAGAATAAAAAAGGAGAAAAGAAAAATTATAATTTAATAAATTTTATGCGTTCCAACGCATTTTCTGCGATTCATCACAGGCCCATAGTAAATTTGGGCGACAGAGTTAATAAAGATGATGTTATGTCTGATAATTATTCAAGCGATAAGGGTCAATTATCTTTAGGTCAAAATGTTTTGGTTGCATTTCTTTCTTGGGGAGGTTCAAATTTTGAGGATGCCATCATTATTTCCAGACGATTAGTTAAAGATGATTATTTTTCTTCCATCCGCATAGAAAATTTTTCAATTAATGTGAGAGATACAAAACTTGGTCCGGAAATTAATACTCGTGATATTCCTAATGTTGGCGAAGAAAAATTAAAAAATCTTGATGAAGAAGGAATTGTTAGAATTGGCGCTGAAGTCAAGTCTGGAGATATTTTGGTTGGCAAGATTACTCCTAAGGGAGAAACAGAACTTACGCCGGAAGAAAGATTATTAAGGTCAATTTTTGGAGAAAAAGCCAGAGATGTAAAAGATACTTCATTAAGATTGGAGCATGGCAAACAAGGCAGAGTTGTTAAGGTAAAAATTTATTCCAGAGAAAAAGGAGATAAATTAGAGCCGGGAATTATTAGGCAGATTGAAGTAGAAATTGCTCATTTGAGAAAAGTTTCAGTTGGGGATAAGCTTTCAGGCCGTCATGGCAACAAAGGCGTTATTTCTAAAATTCTTCCAGTTGAAGACATGCCTCATCTTGAAGACGGCACTCCAGTTGATATTATTCTTAACCCGCTCGGCGTTGCTTCGCGAATGAATTTGGGTCAGATTTTGGAAACACATCTTGGATGGGCTGCAGATAAATTAGGTTATCAAGCAATTTGCCCGTCACTTAATGGTCCAACAGAAGAAGAGATAAAAGAAGAATTAAAAAAGGCGGGATTGCCCGAGAATGGAAAAGTCGTGCTTTATGATGGCAGAACAGGCGATTCTTTTGATCAAAAAGTTACGGTTGGAATAATGTATATGATGAAATTGGATCACATGGTTGATGACAAAATTCACATGAGATCAATTGGTCCTTATTCTTTAATTACTCAACAGCCATTAGGAGGAAAAGCGCAAGGTGGAGGACAAAGATTTGGAGAAATGGAAGTTTGGGCATTGGAAGGTTATGGCGCGGCTTATACTTTGCAGGAAATGCTCACAATTAAATCAGATGATATTTATGGCAGAGCCGCAGCTTATGAATCAATTATTAGGGGAGAAAAATTTAAGACTCCGAACTTGCCAGCTTCTTTTTATGTTTTGCTTAATGAATTAAGAGGTTTAGCTTTAGATATAGATTTAAAAGAAGCTAAAACAACTGATGAATAATTATGAATACTAAAGTCACAGATTTTAAATCAATAACATTAAAACTGGCTTCGCCGGAAAAGATTTTGTCTTGGTCTCATGGAGAAGTCACTAAGCCGGAAACTATAAATTATAGAACTCAAAGAGCGGAAAGAAACGGTTTGTTTTGCGAGCGCATTTTTGGCCCTGAAAAAGATTACGAATGTTATTGCGGAAAATACAGAAGAGTAAGATACAAAGGTATTATTTGCGAGAAGTGCGGAGTGGAAATTACACGATCTATTGTTCGAAGAGAAAGAATGGGGCATCTTTCTTTAGCTATACCAGTTGCTCATATCTGGTTTTTGCGCGGAATTCCTTCAACCATAGGAGCCTTGCTTAACCTTCCTTTGATAGAAGTGGAGAAGGTTATTTATTTTGCCGGATATATAATTACAAAAATTAATGAGACTGCGAGATCAACTGTTTTAAAAAATCTTGATATTGAATTTAATTCGAAATTAAAGGTAGCTAAAAATAAAGAGGAAAAAGATAATTTAAAAGATAGATATAGCAAGGCTAAAGAAGAAATTAATGATATAAAAATTTATAAAGTTGTTTCTGAACCAATTTATTATCATCTTAGTTTGAAATATGGCGAAGTTTTTGAAGCTGGGATTGGACCCGAGGCTATTTATAATATTTTTAAAAATTTTGATTTAAAAAAAGAACTGGATATTGCTGAAGAAAAATTAAAAAATCTTACTTCTTTGGATAAACAGAAAGCTATAAATAAATATAATCTTCTTAGGTCAATGATAAGATCTGGCACACGGCCTGAATGGTTATTTTTGACTGTTTTGCCGATTATCCCGCCAGCTTTAAGGCCGATGGTAGCTTTGGACGGCGGAAGACATGCGACTTCTGATCTTAATGATTTATATCGCAGAGTCATTAATCGTAATAATCGTTTGAAAAAACTTATGGAAATTAAGGCGCCGGAAGTTATTCAAAGAAATGAAAAAAGAATGCTTCAGGAATCAGTTGACGCTTTGATAGATAATTCTATCAGGCGCGGTCAGAATATTGCCTTAAGCCAGGCACAAAGAAGGCCGTTGAAATCTTTGGTTGATATGTTGAAGGGAAAGCAGGGAAGATTTAGGCAGAATCTTTTAGGAAAGCGCGTTGATTATTCAGGCCGATCAGTTATTGTTGTTGGTCCGGATCTCAAGCTTGATCAGTGCGGATTGCCTAAACATATGGCCTTGGAACTTTTTAGACCATTTGTTATTCATAAATTAATTCAAAGAGAAATGGCCTACAATATCAGAGGCGCTAATAGATTAATTGATGAAAAAACTCCTGAAGTTTGGGCTATTCTTGAAGAAATAATAAAAGACAAACATGTTCTTTTAAACCGCGCGCCAACTTTGCATCGTTTGGGCATTCAGGCTTTTCGTCCAATTTTAATTGAAGGAAACGCTATTCAGATTCATCCTTTAGTTTGTTCTGCTTTTAATGCAGATTTTGACGGCGATCAGATGGCTGTCCATGTTCCATTAAGTGAAGAAGCGCAAAAAGAAACAAGAGAAATTATTGCTTCTGTTAAAAATCTTTTAAAGCCAGGCAATGGCGAACCTATTATTAATGCATCGCAGGATATTGTTATGGGTTGTTTCTGGATGACTAGAATAAAAGATAGCGCTAATGGCGAAGGGAAAATTTTTTCCAGCCCCAATGAAGCTATAATGTCATATGAATTTGGCTATGTTGACCTGCGCGCTAAAATTAAAGTTTTGCCTACAGATACACCTAAGTATGAAGAATTTAAAAATACAATTTTTGAAACAACAATAGGCAGACTGCTTTTTAACAGTGTTTTGCCGAGAGATTTTTCTTTTATCAATAGTGAACTTACTAAAAAATTATTGGCTAAAATTGTATCTCAGCTTATTGAAAAATACGGAACAGAAAAAGTCCCGGAAGTTATGGACAAAATTAAAAAGTTCGGTTTTGAATATGCAACTAAGTCAGGCATAAGCTGGGGCATTGATGATCTTATTGTTCCCAAAGAAAAGAAGGAAATTATAAAGGGGGCTAATAAAGAAGCTGATGAAGTGAAAAAACAACTTAAGGACGGATTAATAACAGATAATGAATGTTATGATAAAACTATTGAAATTTGGCAATCTGCTAAAAATAAAATTGAAGATTTAGTTCCAGGAGCCCTTGATCCTGAAGGTCCTGTTTTTACAATGGTTTCTTCATCTGCTCGAGGTAATTGGAATCAGGTTGGCCAGATGTCAGGAATGAAAGGGTTAATGGTTAATCCAGCCGGAAAAATTATTGATTTTCCAGTTATTCCAAGTTATAAAGAAGGTTTGAGCGTTTTGGAATATTTTATTACCACTCATGGCGCTAGAAAAGGCGAGGCTGACACTGCTTTAAAAACAGCTAAGGCTGGTTATTTAACCAGGCGATTGGTTGATGTTGCGCAGGACGTAATTATTTATGAGAAAGATTGTAAAGATCAGAAAGGTATTTTGGTTGTTAAAAAACAATTGGAATTATATGGCAAAAAACTTTCTGGAAAAATTGCTGGCCGTGTTTTGGCCATGGATATTTCCAGTTTTAAAAAGGGTCATCTTTTAAGTTCTGAAGATGCTAAAAAAATTGAAGATGATGGCGTAGAAGAGATAAGAATTTTTTCTCCATTATCATGTAATGCTATTCGCGGTATTTGTCAAAAGTGTTATGGGAAAGATTTAGGGAAAGACAGATTGGTGGAATTGGGCGAGGCAGTAGGTATTGTTGCCGCTCAATCAATTGGGGAACCAGGCACTCAGCTCACTATGAGAACATTTCACACTGGCGGTATTTCTTCCGGTAGCGATATTACATTAGGTCTTCCGCGCGTAGAAGAGATTTTTGAATTGCGTCTGCCTTCAAATCCGGCAGTGCTTAGTGAAATAGACGGCCATATTTTGGAAATAAAATCCAATGATTCAGAAAAATTAGTCACAGTTTTAGGCGAAAATTCTAAAGATAAAAAAGAATATGTTATTCCGTTCGGCAGAACCGTAATTGTTAAAGAAAAAGATAAAATTAAAAAAGGCCATTCGCTTACTGACGGCGCTTTTGACATAAAGCAATTATTTAAAATCGGGGACAAAGAATTAACCCAAAACTATATTCTTAATGAAGTGGTTAAAGTTTATGCTATGCATGGCGAAAGAATTAATGACAAGCATATTGAAATTATTGCAAAACAAATGTTTTCCAGGCGCAAGGTTGTTGATCCAGGTTCTTCTGATTTTTCCATCGGAGAAATAGTGGCTCATTCAGAACTTGAAGAAGTTAATAGAAAGATTGAAGCTGAAGGCGGTAAAAAACCAAAAGTCAGCTTGTTGGTTATGAGAATTAGCGATGTTTCTTTAACTACCCCAAGCTTTTTAGCGGCAGCTTCTTTCCAAAATACTGTTAGGGTGTTAGTTAGAAGCACCTTGAAGGGCGTGGAAGACAAGCTCCAAGCCTTAAAAGAAAATGTTATTATTGGAAGATTGATTCCGGCTGGCACGGGATTTAAAAAGCAATATCAAAGAGAAGAAGAGGAAAAAGAAAAAGAAGAAAAATAAAGCTTGACATATCTTTTATATCTGCTAATATATAAGTGATAAGAACCTTAAATAAGTCGGCGGACTAAAAAACGCAAGGAGGGAAAGATGAAGAAAATTCTCGTACTTTTTGTTGTAATGTTTTGTCTTACAATAGCAGCGCCTGCAGTTTATGCCGAGCAGCTATCAGTACAGCCGTACATCACTGCAGGAAGTCTTGCTTGGACAGAAAATGGCTGTGCAGAAGGGAACAAGTTTGTTTTGGGGTATGGTTTAAAAACCAAGTGGACAATTCTCAAGGTTGTTGCAACACTGGATTTGAATGCCTGGAATATGGGTGAAGGTTTGGACGAAGATACTGAAATTCCAAATCTCGGGTATAATGCTTCTGGAACAGTCGGATATAAAATCAGTCTTACCGATACTGTTTCTATAACACCTTTGGCAGGCGCTGGATGGCAACATTGGTCCCGGGCAGAAAAAGGAACGGAATCCTGGAAAGACCGGCAGTTTATTTATGGTATTGCCGGCGCCCAAGTAGATTACAAATCAGTATATGCACGGGCAG
>JAHIER010000031.1 GCA_018901555.1 Patescibacteria group bacterium | reverse complement strand
TTGCATCATTATATTTTTCAGCTTCCATTAAAATTTTAGCAGATTCTATTCTTTCATCAACGTCATGTCAACCTGCCACGTTGACCTGCCACGTTGACCTGCCACGTTGACAAAAACCAAAATCGGTTTTTGAATTAATTTCACAAATTTCTTCAATTTTCTTTTAGTTTTCAATTTCATCTTTTTTCGCAATGTTCGACTTCCGATGTCGAACATTCTGCCAGTTTCATCGTTTTTTCTCTAAGGCGGAAACTCTTTTTTCTAAAACAAAAAATTCATCTCTGCCGACTTTTTCTTTAAGTTCGCTGCGAATTAAACGCAATTCATCAAAAACCGTTTCAAATTTATAATCAACCTCATTAAAGCTTTCATCAATTCCAATTTTTAAATCATCAATTTTTTTATCCAATATATGATGCCCTTCTAAAATAATATCAATTTTAGAATCCATGTTTTCTAATAAAACATTAGTATATCGCCCTTCATTATTTAAATCTTTTTTATTTTTCTTATTTTCCATAATATTATGACTATTCTTATTTTATCACAAAAAATGCCATTGCCTAACAATTATGTGGATAATCCCGCTTTGTTCGACTTCCGATGTCGAACATTCATGTCAACCTGCCACGTTGACATGCCATGCATTGAAAATTTATTTATCATCTATTTATTCATAATTTTATTTCTGCTTTTCTTAATAAATATCTCTTAATTTTTCAATTTTTTCTTTCAAATCCGGCAAGTCTTTTTTAATGGTATCCCAAACAACATTTTTATTTACGCCAAAATATTCATGGATTAATTTATCTCTCATGCCTGATATATTTTTCCAGGGAATTTCTGGGTGTTTCTTTTTTATGTCTTCGGAAATATTTTTTGCCGACTCTCCTATTATTTCTAGCGCTCTAATAACAGCATAAATTGTTTTCTCGTCATTTTTAAAATTCTTAAAATCTATATCATTAATAAATCTTTCTATGCTAGCAATTGAATCTATTATGTCATTTATATAATCTAAATTTTTTCTAATCATATAGTAATAACTTCTTTTAAAATGACTTCCCCAATTCTTGGCTTAAGAGAATCTTTCATAACAAGGTCAACTTTTATTCCAAGTTGATCGCTTAGATAATTTTCCATCTCAATGAATTTAAAAAGACCGAAACTGGCTGATTCATCAAACTCAACCAAAATATCTAAGTCACTTCCACTTTTTTGCTCACCCCTGACATAAGAGCCAAAAACGCCGATTTCGCTTATGTTATATTTATCTCTTAAAATCGGTTTTAGGTCTTTTAATATTTTTTCTATTTTTTTTATATTTTTATCCATATCTTTATTCTAACAAATTTATGTCAACCTGCCACGTTGACATGCCATATTATTTTAACATAAAAATGCCATTATTTAACAACTATGTGGATAAAGCTTCTGTTCGTCTGTTCGACTTCCGATGTCGAACATTCATGTCAACCTGCCACGTTGACCTTGGCCACAATGTTCAACTTCCGAAGTCGAACATCCTGCTCACATTTTTTCTGGAGCGGAAATTCCCATCAAATCAAGTGTTTGTTTAAGGATTTGGCGGGACAAAAAAACAAGCGGAATAAGCTCTTTTTCGTTTTCCGAGCCGATTACTTTAACATCTCGGTAAAACTGGGAAAACTCACTAGCTAATTCATAAGCGTATTTTGTTAATCTTTGCACCTGATAATCATTAACCGTATCCTCAACAACTTCCGAAAATTGAATGAGTTTCAATATTAAATTTTTAACAGAAGAAATTAAGATTTTGCCGCTCAATAAAATTGAGCGAGCCTCGCCCTTTTGGGGCGGGGATTTCGCGAGAATACTGCTCATTCTAGCGCCTGCGTATTGAATATAATAAACCGGATTTTTTGCTGATTGTTCTTTTGCCAATCCTAAATCAAAATCCATATGAGTATCCAAAGATTTCATTAAAAAGAAATAGCGAACCGCATCCAAGCCAACTTCATCAATTAATTGTTCCAAAGTAACAAAATCTCCTTTTCGTTTTGACATTTTAAATTCTTTGCCGTCTTTGATTAATCGCGCCATTTGAGCTGTAAAAATTTTTACTTTTTTTGGATCAATATTAATGGCTTTCAAGGCGCCCTTAAGCCGTGGTCCATAACCAAAATGATCAGCGCCAAAAATATTTATGGCTAAATCATTTTTTCTCCGCACTAATCGGTCCCAATGATAACCAATGTCCGGCAAAACATAAGTCGGCTCGCCGGTATTTCTGATTAAAACTCTGTCTTCATTATCGCCTTCTTGAGAAGCTTTAAGCCATAAAGCATTATCTTTTTCATAAGTGGCGCCGGATTTTTTTAATTTCTCAATAATTTTTTTCAGCAAGCCGGAAGAATAAACTTTTTCTTCTTCAAAAAAGATATCGTATTTTATTTTTGTTTTTTGTTTTAAAAATTTTTCATTTTCTTTTTGGATAATTTTTGCGATAAAAAATCCGGCCTCTTTTTCATTTTTTATTTTTTTTAATTTCTTTTTTACTTCCGGTTTTTTTAAAATTTTTAAAAGTTGTTCGTGTTTATATTCTTCTCCCTTGCCTCCTTTGACTATGCTCAGGGCTGTTCTGCCAAGAGATTGGATTTGCTTGCTGGACTTGGCATTATTGATATAAAATTCTCGCGTAACTTTATGACCGTAAAATTCCAAAACATTTGCTAAAACATCTCCATAAAAACCG
>JAHIER010000030.1 GCA_018901555.1 Patescibacteria group bacterium | reverse complement strand
CTTGATACAAATTTTGGTGATGCCAGAAAAATATATGCAGTTGCTTTAATTTTTGATAATCAGAAAGAATTAGCTTCACAGATTCTCATAGAAGATTTTGGCACTGACATCATTGCGGATGAAAGATTAATTCGGGCTTATGCGGAGACAGGAGATTATAAAAAAATAACAGCCATTTGGGAAAAGTTTACAGAACAATCTCCAAATAATGCCCAATATCATGTGAGCTTGGCAGCCAGTTATTTGCAAATAGGCGAGAGACAAAAATCAATTGAAGAATTGCAAAAAGCCATAGAACTTGAACCAAAATTTAAAGAACAGGGAGAATACTATATAAATGAAATAAAAGCCGGCCGAAATCCTTGACATTTGTTTTGAAATTTGCTAGTATATTAACGTGAGTGTTTCCCGCTTTTAGCGGGAGTACAATATATGTCTGCACAAGCCCCCCTGAGTTTATCAAAGGGGGATTTGTGTTTTTGGGTTAAATTGCTATAATTTAAACATATAAATAACGAGGTTTTGCCCGTATGGATGGGTTGGTGACAGCACTCACACAAAGACATTGTATTGGAGTAAACTTCACCAGCCCATTCATACGGAGAAAGCCAAAAATTTTATTATTATGAGATATACTTGGGTCACAATTTCAATTTTAGTTATCTGGATCACTGCTTCCTTGTTAGTTATGTATTCCCGTGTTCCTAATCCGGAAATGTTTTTTCTATTTACAGTAGTGGCTACTGTTATTTTGGCTGGAGTTGGTTATAAATCCGCTAAATAATTAAAATTATGTTTTTTAAAAGATTATTTGAGGCTATTTTTTTAATATTAGGTCTGGTTTTTACGCGAAATATTAAAATTGAAGGCAAAAAAATTCATTTGACCGGACCTTTGAAATTAAGATTCTTTTTTGAAAAGATGGGGGGAGCTTTTATGAGATTCGGTCAGGTTCTGGCATTGCGCCAGGATTTTTTATCTTATCGTTACAGTAATGAACTATTATATTTGTTAGATCAAGATCAGCCGGTTTCTTATGATAAAATACGCAAGGTTTTTTTGGAAGAAAAAAATATTAGTCCGGAAACATTTTTTGCTAATTTTGAAAATCAACCGATATATTCATCACCCTTAGCTCAAGTTTACAGAGCCTTTTTAAAAGATGGCGCTGAAGTCGTTGTAAAAATACAGAAACCTGAAGCTAAAAAACTTTTTGAGGAGGATTTTAGAGTTTTAATATTCTTGTCTTTAATCGCTGATTTTTTTCGGCTTTTTTCCAAGATTCAAATTCAAGAAATTGTTTCCCAGTTTATTTCTTGGTCTAAGTATGAAATGGATTTTACAATTGAAGCTAAGAATGCTTTTATTGCCTGCAAACATAATGAAGAATATCCTAGAACAATTATTCCCAAACAGTATATAGAACTTTCTTCTCCCAGGGTTCTTATTCAGGAATTTATTGGTGGCGGAGTTTCTGTTGCTGATTTTATAAAAAAAAGAAGCGCTGATATTGATGCGCAAAAATTATCTTACTATTTAATTTTTGATGTAATGAGACAGTATTTTATTGAAGGTTTTTTTCATGCCGATCCTCATCCTTCCAATCTGATTTTTTTGCCGGGAGACAAATTGGTTTATCTTGATTTTGGCATAGTCGGAAAATCGGAGTCAAAACGCTTGCCTTATTTAAAAATTTTATATGGCATTGCTGGAAAAGATGTTGATTGTATTAGCGAAGGTCTTTTTGGATTTGAAGAAAATTTAATATTAGGAAGCGCAAGGAATTCTTTTTTTCGCACTAAAAAAGAAAAAGAATCTTATGAAAAAATTTCAGAGAAAATAAAAGAACTTATAATGCAAGATTTAAAAAAAGATTTAATAAAAATTTTAGAAAAAAATACAGGCCAAATTTTTTTAGAAATTAAAAAATTAAGCGAGAAGTATAATATTTATCTGCCCAAAGAAATTATTTTGCACTTAAGAGTGCTGGCCTCATTAAATTCTATTGCCTTAGAAATTTCTCCATCGTTTGATATTATTAAAGCATTAAATTATTTTTTTGAAAGATACAGCCAGGAAAAAGTAAGTGAAATTATCAATGAAGGCGAACATGAAGATTTGCAGGAAAATATTATTGGCATTGACGATCAAGTTAACTGGGAAGTTTTTAAAGAAATTGTTTCTTTGGAAAAAGAAAAAAGAGCTGTTGCAAAAGAAAGATTTATTGAAATGGCTTCTTATTACGCGGAAAAATATAAAGAATTAAGGTCGATGATTAAAAAGATAAAATAATTAATACCAACATATAATTTATGAAGTATCCTCATGTTGCTATAACATTAATTATTCTTTGGCTGTGTACAACCCTGATGATTTTTAAAAATAATAGTATTAATGTTTCCTATTTTCTTATTGTGGCTTTAATAGGAACAATAATTATTTCTCTTATTGGGTTTCGTCCGCCAAAAATACATTAGTAGTTTAAAAATTTTAAAAATAAAAAATTTTAGTGTCGGAGTTATCCACAGTTTTAGATTTTTTATGTTTGATTTTATTGTTTTTGATAAAAAAATGTTAGATAATTAAATTAATTAATGCAATAGTTATTCGGTCGGTAATTGTTGCATCCCGTTTTGCGGGGTTAAAAATAATTTTTCTCAAAAAAATGGCTAAAAAAAGAAAAGTAGCAAAAAAAGCTGTAAAAAAGACCGCAAAGAAAAAGAAAACTGCAAAAAGAAAGAAAAGATAATTTTATTTTTTTAACAACCCCGATAATTCTGTCGGGGTTGTTTTTATTTTGATAAAATATATAATACTAGCCATGTTTAAGTCTGTCTTAAAATTTTTTGGATCTCAAGAGAACAGTGATTTTAAAAAATTTCAGCCGATTTTAGATTCAATAAATAGTTTTGAAAAAGAATTTGAAATATTTTCAGATAATCAGTTAAAAGAAAAAACTCAAGAATTTAAAAATCGCCTAGGTAGTGGCGAATCTTTAGATGATATTTTGCCTGAAGCTTTTGCTTTGGTCAGGGAATCTGCCAAGAGGACTCTCAAGCATAGACATTATGATGTTCAATTAATAGGAGGAATCATTCTTCATCAAGGCAGAATCGCTGAAATGAAAACAGGTGAAGGAAAAACTTTAGTGGCTACTTTGCCAGCCTATCTTAATGCTTTAACGGGTAAGGGAGTTCATATTGTTACAGTTAATGATTATCTTTCCAGAAGAGATGCTGTTTGGATGGGACAAATATATTTGGCGCTGGGTTTGTCAGTGGGATGCAT
>JAHIER010000078.1 GCA_018901555.1 Patescibacteria group bacterium | reverse complement strand
TTTCAATAGTGAAAGGAATACTTTTTTGTCCGTTCGGCTCAAGCGTTACACTTTTCGGAAGTTTAACCCAACTGGCTAACTCGGTCGGTTCGCCAGGCAAAAATTTTTTCTCGCCATTTTCTCCTTTAATTTTAATATACTCCTCTTTATCTTTCATAATCTTTCCATCTCTTTTTAAATTGAAAATTGCATGAGTAACTTCTAGATTATTTATAGTTCCAGAAATTGCATCTGCCCATGTATTTGCAACATCCGCTATTTTTTTCACATTAAATTGTTCTACAGATAAGAGCTCTATTTCATCAAAATCATATCTTGTTGCAGAAGCAGTGGGAGGGTTTTCTGTTGAAGAAACATCTTCTTGTTGAACACTTTTACATCTTCCAGATGAACATTCTTCGTTAGATCCACAAGAATTTATAGAACTCCATTCATAACAAGAATCTGAATCAAAATTTCCACAGATTTTGTACCCGATTCCAAAACATTTTTTTAAACCACGAGCAGAACATTCATCTTGACAATTTGGAAGATTGTTTGTTAAAGAAATATTATGTTGAATAGAATCATCAATCTGCTCCATTCGCGTTAAATCCTTCAAATTATTTATATTTTCCTTATCATCTTGAATGGACTTAAAAAAGAGAAATGAAAGAAAGATCAATAAGATAAATAGTATAATCAAAGTGACTAAAGGAAGATTAAATTGTGCCCTCTTTTTCATTTTATTAAGTTGCAAAAAAGAAAATATAAATCTTTCTATCAAATTTTTAAAATTGAAAAATATAAAAACTCTTTTTAGTAAATTCTATAATGATTTACACAAACTCAGACGGAGGTGCGCGGGGAAATCCTGGACCAGGCGCAATTGGAGTTATTGTGAGAAATGATGAAAGTATTCTTACAAAATACAGTGCGTTTATTGGAAGGCTGGTTACTAACAACATCGCAGAATATGAGGCGCTCATCAAAGCACTTGAATTATCATCTAAATTCACAGATGATGCTGTGACCTGCGTGCTTGACTCTGAACTTGTTATAAAGCAATTGCTCGGAAGATACAAAGTCAGAAATCAGAATCTTCTTCCTCTTTTTCTAAAAGTGCAAAAACTTCAGGAAAATTTTAAGACAATAAAATATAAGCATGTTAGCAGATGGGACAAATATCAAAGAATTGCTGATGAAATTTTAAATGATGAATTAATTAAAAGGGGTTATTACAAAAAAAGATGGAGACAATAAAGACAAAAAGGTGTGCTGGAGCTGTAATTTATAATGACAAAGGGAAAATATTTCTCATGAGTTCGCAAAAATGGAAAGGCTGGGTTGTTCCTGGTGGAGAGGTTAAAGAAAATGAAAAAGATGAGGAGGCACTTCGGAGAGAGATAAAAGAAGAACTTGGAATTGAACTTGAAAGCATAGTAAAAGTTGGAGAAAAAATAAAACCTCCAAGCAGAGATTTTAAAGATGAAGAAACAAAATTTGTTTTTATTGATTTTTTTGCCAAATCTCTGAATGACGAGATAACTCCAAATGAAGAAATTCTAGACTGTGGATGGTTTACAATAGATGAAGCTTTGGAACTCTCATTAATAGACACGACAAGAAGATTTATAGAACAATTTCGAGACTTTAATAAAGATTAAATCTCATAAAATCATAAACCATATAAAAATCCCAAAAGTTTGTAAATTAAGATTGCAGGCCAAACAATTGCTTTTAGAACCCCAAGAACTCCGTTTCCAAATGAAGTTGCATTTTGAATGTAATAAACTACTGCTCCGATAAATGCTAGAAAATAACCACCACCCATACAAGAACTTGAATGGCAACAGCTCATCTTTTTTTCTTTTATTTTAGATACTGATTTTTTACTGCCTCTTTTTTTCATAATTATTTTAGTAAAATAGGATTAATAAACCTTGCTAAGTTAAATATAAAAACTATTTTTTCATTTGATTAACTATGTCACGTGAACAACAAATAATTAACGAAAGGTTGAGAAAAATAAAAGAGTTGAAAGATCAAGGGATTAATCCATATCCTAATAAATTTGATAAAAAGCAAAGTTGTTTAGAGTGTTCAAAAGCAAAATTAGGAACAAAGGTCAAAACAGCTGGACGGTTGATGACAAAAAGAGAATTGGGAAAAATCTCTTTTGCTAATTTAAGAGATAGTTCTGGAGAAATCCAGATTGTTTTTCAGGAAGGAGAAACTCCTGAAAAAGCTATGAATTTTTTCAAGAATTACATTGACAGTGGAGATTTCGTCGGTGTTGAAGGGAAAATTTTCAGGACAAAAACAAAACAGATTTCAATTTTAGTTAAAAAG
>JAHIER010000029.1 GCA_018901555.1 Patescibacteria group bacterium | reverse complement strand
GTAGGTGTTGGTGTAGGTGTTGGTGTAGGTGTTGGGGCAACAGCTGAACTTATTTTAAATCTAAAAACAACATAGCCTGATTCTGAATCTCCATAATTAACATTGCCAATATTAATTCCAGAAAAAATAATTTCATTGCCTGATTGCCCAGAAGGAAGCGCAGTAACTGGCTGTCCTTTTGGATACCAATAAACAGAACTTGAAACAAAACTTAATGTTTGTGAACTTGAAATATAAGCTGTCACTGAATCATAAAAAACTGTGGAGTTGTCAGACCATAAACTAATAGAAATATTTTGAGTGCTTGCTGATCCTGGTGGAACAGTTGTTTTAATTTTTGTATTTGTAGCAATTGTGCCTGATGTAAAATTATGATAATGAACAAGAAAAGCAATTTCATCTCCAGCGTCGGCATTAACAGAAGAATTTTTCCAATTAAGAGTACCGCCATCTTTGGTAGAGTTGGCTATTTGTAAAATTTTTATTCCTTCATTTTTCCATGAATCAAAATCAACTAATGCGCTGGCCTGTGTGGGCATGGCAAAAATACCAGCTGATAAAACTATCGCGGTTAAAATTACTGATATAAATTTTGATATTTTATTATTCATATTATTTTAAAATGGGTAGGGCTCGGCGCATCATTATGAAAAAATGATGGCCGGCCCTAAATAAAACTAAGGAACATGAGGAGGATTAGGATGAGGAACCACTGGCGGAGACGGATGTCTCGGCTGTGGTTGTGGTTGTGGTTGTGGTTGATGGTGTGGACGAGGCCTGTTGGGCGGATTTTTCCAAAAACCTTTCGGTTTTTTATAAAATCCGCGATTGTCAGTATCAACTGTTACCCATCGCATGGTTCCACCGCTGTAATAACCGCCAGAGTAAGTCGGGCTCCATCCCCAACTTCCACCGTAATCTACAACTGAACGAGGTCTTTCAACTGGCATCGGCATAACAACCGGTTCAGCTTTGTTTACAATTACGATAATTTTCTTTTTCCCTGAATACTTGCAAATCTCTTTTTCTTTTTCTACAACAACTACTTTTGTTTCAGCGGATTCAAGAAATTTTACCTGGTTACCGCAACGACAAACAACTTCTTTGCCGTCAGGTAATTTGCCGATCTCTTCGCCAGCCTTGATCCAACCGATGATTAAATTTCTATCTTTGTCTGTAATAATAGAATATTTGTCTTCGGTGATCTTGTAGGTTTCAAGATTGCGTTTCTGACACATCTCCGGTTCAACCGGGTTCCCGCCAATATTTATATAGTGACGTTCCTCTGCTCCAGCCAACCTAGTAAAAAAGATAAACAAAATCCCTATAAATACAAAGTTTTTCACCTTGCACCTCCTTTTAAAGAATAGCTAATTTTCTAAATAGAATTATATCATTTTACGAGACGAATGTCAATACCTCGCTGATTTTCCTTTCTATGGATGAATTCTATACAAAAATACGGTTTTGAAAAGAGTTTTTTAATTTTTTCCGCCCATTCCACTAAAATTATATTTTCCGGATTTTTTATCATTTCTTTCCATCCTAAATCAATAATTTCCTTAGAATTATTGATTCTGTAGATATCAAAATGAATTAAATTCTTGAATCTAGAATTTTTAATTTTAAATTTCTTCATTAAAACAAAAGTCGGGCTTATTACTCTTTCTTTTATTCCTAAACTTTTTGCAAATCCTTGCACAAAAGTTGTTTTTCCGCTTCCCAAATCACCAGACAAACCAATAACCATAGCACGACTATTAGACACCGGGTGTTTAATAGTTTTTTTGGCAAAATCTTTGGCGATTTTTTGCGTTTGCATTTTTGAATTTGAGTTTTTCTTCATTTTTTTAATTTTAACATAAATGGGGCGAATTTTACCTCGCCCCTTAACTTCAAAATTAATATTCTATGACTTTGCCATCGTCGCCGACAATGATAACTTCTGTATCTTCGTCAACTTCAATAATCTGAACCGCGTTTTCTGCATTGATTTTTTGCATTTCCATTCTGAATTTCCAATAAACTTCGCGCGCCTTATCAATTCTTTTTTGATCAAATTCATTACCCACTGATCCGCCAAGCGCAGCCCCGAGAGCAATGCAAGCAGGATTACCCTTGCAAACAATTCCTCCGGTAACAGCACCAATACTAGCGCCAGTTAAAGCATGTCTGCTCGTAGCACATCCGATTAAAAAAACAAGAATTAAAAATCCTATCAGAATATTTTTTTTCATCACTGCCTCCTTTTTTAAATTTCTGAATATATTATATCAAATTGAATAAAAATGTCAATATTGTCTAAAAAAAATGGGGTGCTAAGAATGAACTAAGTTAAAAATTTTGATTTCAATCATGAACGGCGAGCAGATGGAAAAAATTAAAAGCATTATAGAAGAATCTCATTCTTTTGGTTTGTTTTTAAAAGAAGACCCGAAAGATCACGAACTTCTCGCCAGAGAAGCTTTAAAAAGTTTTCTCATTAAAAAAGAAAAAACAGTTCTTTATTTGCCTGACAATCCCGAAAGTTTTATAAAAAAATGGTCTTCTCTATTGACTGATCAAAATTCAAACAACGCCCCTAATTCCATTTCAATTCATATACCTAAGGGCCAAACAAAAATAAAAGAAGTCACTTATGAAGATACTGATGAGGCGCTGGATCTTAATATTATTACTGAAAACGGAGAAATAAATCCTCAAGAAATTGTCTTTGAACCTAAAACAGCAAATATTGATGCTGTTTTTTGTTTTTGCTTAACAACATTGCCAGAACCTGAAAATTTAAAGAGATTTAACAAACAAATTCCTCTGCCTCCAAAAGAAAAAATTATTTTTATCAACGACAATGAAGAAACTTTGGCTCAAAAAACTTTTACCATAATCAAAACATTAGAAAATGATTTATCAGACAATAAAACAGTTAGTTTGCTTTTTGCCTCTCTGACCTCAGAAAGAATGTGTTCTTATCAACAGTCTCGAGAAAAAACTCTGGAAATAGAAAAAGACCTGATACGGCTTGGAGCTGATAAAAAAATTATTAGTGAAATTATAATGGAATCACTTTCATTGGACCAATTACCAATTATTTAATATTCATTATTGAAAAAAACAAGAAAATCATATATGATAAAAACAATGACGCCCATATTTTCAGATAAAAACAGCAACACAAAACTGAATGAAATGAGAGAAAAAGAAGCAGAAGACTTAGCGCAAATTTTGTCAAAAAAATATAGTCTTCCTTATCTTAATCTTTCGACAATAGCGATCGATCTTGATGCATTAAAAACGGTTCCAGAACAAATGGCTCGAAAGGCCAAATTAGTTATTTTTGAAAAAACTGGCAAAAAACTTAATGTAGGAACTCTTTCTCCCGGTTTTGAACTTACCCAAAATGTTCTCAAGGATCTTGAACAAAATGGTTATAAAATTACACTTTTTATGGTTTCAGAAATAAGTCTGGAAAAAACCTGGAAAAAATACAGCGAGGTTCCAGAATTTATAGAAGTAACTAAAGGAATTATTGATGTTTCGCCAGAAAAATTGGAAGAATTTATAGAAAAAGCCGGCACTCTGGAAAATCTAAAAAGCATGTTCGATGAAATAACAACCACTAAGAAAAACCGCAGGACTTCTGAAATTTTAGAAATTATTTTAGCTGGAGCTGTTGGCTCTGATGCTTCAGATATTCATATTGAACCACAGGAGAATCAAGTGCGTCTGCGTTTCCGATTAGACGGAGTGCTTCATGATATTTTC
Source organism: Patescibacteria group bacterium (assembly GCA_018901555.1). Taxonomy (GTDB): domain Bacteria; phylum Patescibacteriota; class Minisyncoccia; order UBA9983; family UBA9983; genus JAHIER01. Next base: position 4,735 of record JAHIER010000029.1, on the reverse strand, counting down.
AATTTTGATTTTAAAATTTTTAGACTGCTTCTTTCGCGAATAAAACTGGTTTCAGGATTAAAATTAAATATTCATGATCGCGGACAGGACGGACGATTCAGTATTCATATTGAAAAAACTGAAGTGGAAGTTAGAACCTCTGTTATCCCTGGATCCTACGGAGAAACTATTGTTATGAGGATTTTGAATCCTAAATCCATATCAGTTCCATTAGAAGAACTGGGTATTGAAGAAAATTTACTTAAAAGATTGCTAATAGAAATTCAAAAACCAAACGGCATGCTTTTAACAACCGGCCCTACCGGCTCTGGAAAAACAACCACTCTCTACGGATTTTTAAGAAAAATTTATTCTTCTGATATAAAAGTTATTACCTTGGAAGACCCTATTGAATATCATCTTAAGGGAATAACCCAGACTCAGGTCGAAGAAGAAAAAGGTTATACTTTTGCTGAGGGGTTGCGTTCTATTTTACGTCAGGATCCTGATGTAATTATGGTTGGAGAAATTAGAGACTTAGAAACAGCCAGGATCGCCATGAACGCCGCCCTAACTGGTCACTTTGTTCTCTCTACTCTTCATACCAATGACGCAGCCGGCACTATTCCTAGAATTATTGATTTAGGAGTTAATCCTAATATAATTGCTCCGGCCATAAATGTTACCATGGCCCAACGTTTAGTCAGAAAACTATGCGATGATTGCAAAGAAAAAATCGCGGCAACAGCAGAACAAATAAAAATTATAGAAAAAGTTTTGGCTTCTTTCCCCAAAGGTTTAACCTTTGTCCCGAAGGTTAAACCTTTGGAAATTTGGCGGAGCAAGGGTTGCTCAAAATGCAATAACATTGGGTATAAGGGACGGATTGGAATTTTTGAAGCGATTATTGTTGATGAAAATATAGAAAAACTTATTCTTCAAAAACCCAATGAAACAGATATTTGGAAGGAAGCCCAAAAACAAGGCATCTTAAACATGCAACAGGATGGGGTTTTAAAAGTGTTGAACGGAACAACTTCGTTGAATGAATTACAAAGAGTAGTTGAACTTTAAAATAGCAAAATAAAACCACTGCATAATCCTCCAAACAACTCTTTAAATATGGGTATCTAAAGTTTAAGGCTTATTAAAAGGATAGTGTCAGCAAGTTCCGCCAAAAGCGGAAAACCAAAACGTCCTTGAATAAACTCCGTTTAAGCAATTAAGCTTTGTTGTTTGGAGGATTATGAAGTGGTTGATGCTATTTTGTATTATACTAAATTAGATTAATTATGTCAAGTACTAAAAATAATGAAGATATTATTCTTGACCAAGCTCTTCGTCCTCAAAAATGGGATGAATATATCGGTCAGGAATCAATAAAAAAGAATCTTAAAATTCTTTTGGATGCTGCTAAAGAACGCGATGAACCGCCGGAGCATATTCTTTTTTATGGCCCAGCTGGTTTAGGGAAAACTACACTTGCCCATCTTATCGCAAAAGAATTAAATGTGCAAATGAAAGTTACTTCTGGACCAGCCATTGAAAGAGTTGGCGATCTAGCATCTATTTTAACAAATCTGGCGCCAAAAGACATTCTCTTTATAGATGAAGCTCATCGTTTAAATAAAATGATTGAAGAAATTCTTTACCCAGCCATGGAGTCTGGTTCTTTAGATATTATAATCGGCAAAGGGCCTTCAGCAAGAACCATTCAGCTTGATTTGCCTCCATTCACTTTAATAGCTGCTACTACCAGAATCGCTCTTCTTTCTTCTCCTTTGCGTTCAAGATTTTCCGGAGGAACTTTTCGCTTGGATTTTTACAATCAAGATGAAATTAAAAGAATTTCTTTACGTTCGGCAAAAATTTTAAATACCAGTATTGACGGACCCGCTGCCATAGAAATCGCGAAGCGCAGCAGATTCACGCCGAGAATCGCTAATCATCTTTTAAAAAGGTGCAGAGATTACGCGCAGATAAATAAAAAAAGTTCCATTGACTTAGAAAGCGTGATGGAAACATTTAATCTTTTAGGAATTGATGAAGCTGGACTAGGTTCTCATGACAGAAGGATTTTAGAATCACTTATTGATAAATTTGCCGGAGGCCCGGTTGGTTTACAAACTTTAGCAGCGGCTGTGGCAGAAGAAGAAGCTACTATTGAAGAAGTTTGCGAACCTTATTTAATTCAGCTTGGGTTTATAGAGCGCACTCCGCGCGGCCGAGTAGCCACTCCGCACGCTTACAAACACCTCAACAAAACCCCACCCTCTCAAAACACATTGATATAAAATGTACGCCACCGAGTGGCTAACATGCGTAGATGCGATGTGCAACATTGAATGTTGCACAGTGTGCCGACATAGCCAAAAAAGTTTCAACCTGCCACGTTAGCATGGCATAAAAAATTTATTTTATCCTTCAACCGACATCGTAAGTCGGTTCACAAATTCTTTATACTTTATACTTTATACTTTATACTAATAATGTGGCTGGACATTCTAAATGGTCGCAAATAAAAAGACAAAAAGCAGTGACTGACGCTAAAAAGAGTCAGGTTTTTTCAAAATTTGCAAAAGTGATAACTTTAGCTGCCAGAAAAGGAGAAGATCCATCTATGAACCCAGAACTCCGTATGTCCATTGAAAAAGCCAGATCCATGAATATGCCGGCTGATAATATTGAAAGAGCAATTAAACGCGGGGCTGGAAAATTAGAAGGTGTTTCTTTAGAAGAATTTCGTTTTGAATCTTACGGGCCCGGAGGCGCAGCTATTATTATTGAAGGAGTTACTGATAATAAAAATCGCGTTGTGGCAGAAATCAAACATCTTCTTTCCAAACACAATGCCAAATGGGCAGAATCAGGTTCTGTTATTTGGGCATTTAATCCTCCGCAAATAGGTGGAACTGAATGGTCTCCCAAGCACACCATTGAATTAAATAAATCTGACGCTGAATCATTGGATAAACTTTTGGAAGAATTAGACAATCATGATGATGTTAATGAACTTTATACTAATGTTGTTTAGTTTAAAAATTAAAAATTATGATTATTTTAGGTATTGATCCTGGATTTGACCGGATGGGCTGGGCAATTCTTGAAAAAAAATTAGGTAAGGAAAAATTAATCAGCTCCGGCTGTCTTATAACAAAAAGAAGTCTTTTGTATGGCGAAAGAATTTTCGGCTTGGGACAGGAACTGGAAAAAATTATAAAATGTTTTAAGCCGGATATTGTCGCTATAGAACAGCTTTTCTTTTTTAAAAACCAGAAAACCGCGCTTAAAGTATCTGAGGCTCGCGGTATGGTTCTTTATATTGTCGCCAGCAAAAATATTTCTGTTTATGAATTAACACCTTTGCAAATCAAGATGGCCCTAACTGGCTACGGCCGGGCAGAAAAACAACAAGTCCAGAAAATGGTTATGAATATTCTAAAACTCAAAAAGAAGCCAAAATATGATGATGAAATAGACGCTATTGCCTGCGCCATGTCTTGTCCTGCCAAGCTTTAAAAGATATCAACAGTTTTGTTAATGAGGGGGTTTACAAAGCTTTCTATTCTTGATAAAAGATAAAGGATAGAAACCAAGGTCGTAATTAAAAATGTAAATTCTCAAAATATGGATTTTTTAAATGATTCTTTTTTGAAGAACTACGAGGACAGTGAATTAGGCATAGAAGACGGAATGGGAAGTATCGGCGATGATTTGCCGATGAGCGACGACGACGAAGACGAAATGGACATGGAAAGCTTGGGAGGAGATTATGATGAATAAAAAAATCCTCCCGTTTAAGACGGGAGGATTTTTTTATAGAACAATTTTTATAAATTTTTTCTTGCCCACTTTTACTATAGAAGTCTGTTCAATAATACAATGAACATCACCAACTGCTTTTCCATCTACATCAATCGCTTTTTCCTTAATCAATCTTCTAAACTCATTTTTTGATTCAATAATTTTATTTTCAATCAGCAGATCGCCTAATTCTTTTTTATCATTAATTTTAATTTCCTTAAGATTGTCAGGGATTTCTTTTTTTTGAAAAAGTCTGACAAAATTTTCTTGAGCTTTTTGCGCTTCTTTTTCTCCATGATAATTTTTTACAATTTCATAAGCTAATCTCATTTTGGCGTCTCTGGGATTTTCTTTTTCATCAAAATCAAGATCTGTGAGTAATTCAAAATATTCCAACAACAATCTGTCCGGAATAGACATGATTTTCCCGTATTGCGAATCCGGCGCTTCAGTAATGCCAATATAATTTCCTAAACTTTGGCTCATTTTATTTTTTCCATCCGTGCCTGTAAGAATTGGCATAATAACCAAGTCCTGCGGTTTTTGTCCAAACATTTCCTGAGCTCGCCGGCCTTGCAGTTCATTAAATTCCTGATCATTGCCAATAATAGTTAAGTCAGATTCCAGCATCACAGAATCATACCCCTGAAGAACTGGATAAACTGGCTCATGCAAGCCAATATCCTGACCCTTTTTAATTCTTTCTTGAAACATGTCGCGTTGGAGCATCTGCGCATTAGTAAATTTTGACATCAATCGCAGAAGATCCTCAGCGCTCATTTTGTCATACCATTCGCCATTGTATCTAATTTCTAATTTTTTCTTGTCTAGAATTTTAGAGACTTGATCAATGTAATTTTGAGCTAATTTTTGAACTTCTTTTTTGTCGCGCATAGAGCGAACTTCTCCTTTGTCTGTTGGGTCTCCAAAGCGCCCAGTAAAATCTCCGATT
>JAHIER010000002.1 GCA_018901555.1 Patescibacteria group bacterium | reverse complement strand
TTCCTTATCATGGAATTTTAAGAAATTAAATCTTTGTTGAGATATTTGCGGAGAACTTCGGGCACGATGACAGTGCCATCTTTTTGCTGATAGTTTTCTAAAATTGAAATTAAAATACGTGGAACAGCAACGGCAGTATTATTTAAAGAATGAACAAAACGAATTTTCCCTTCCTTGTCTTTATATCGAATATTTAATCTACGCGCCTGAAAATCATGAAAATAAGACGATGAATGAGTTTCGCGATATCTTTTTTCAGAAGGCACCCAGCTTTCAATGTCATATTTTTTAACCTGGCCCAACCCAAGATCAGCGCCACAATTAACAACAACATGGTATGGTATTTTTAAGGCCTGCATAATATTTTCTGAATTTCTGGTTATTTCCTCATGCCATTTAACTGATTCCTGATGCTCTGCTTCGCAAAGTACGATCTGTTCCACTTTCATAAATTCATGCAAACGATAAATTCCTTTGGTGTCTTTGCCATAACTGCCAGCTTCTCTTCTAAAACATGGCGAGAAAGCTACATAAGTTTTGGGTAAATCTTCTTCTTTTAAAATTTCATCTTTATGCAAACCCATCATTGGCACTTCAGCTGTGCCAGCTAAATATAAATTATCCTGAGTTTTATAAACTTCATCTTTGCCTTGCGGCAACCAGCCTGTTCCTAAAAAACTTTCTTCTTTAACTAAAGAAGGAGCAATAAATGGTTCAAACCCACTTTCAGCAAGTTTTTCTAAGGTGAACTGCATTACAGCAAAAGCCAACATAGCTCCATCACCTTTTAAAAAATATCCACGGAAACCTGCCACCTTAGATCCACGTTCCAAATCAACAAGTCCCAAAGATTCCATTAATTCAATGTGGCCCTTGGGTTCAAATCCGCCATCAGCGGAAAATTGAGGAACTTCGCCCCATTTTCTGATTTCCTGATTATCAACATCGCTCTCGCCTTCTGGCACAGAAGGATCTGGCACATTAGGCACTTGTAACATTAATTCATTCCATTTCTCTTCTATTTTTTTTAATTCTTTTTCTTTGTCAGAAAGGTTTTCTTTCAATTCTTTCATGGCTGTTATAATTTTTTCTTTTTCTCCAGCATCCTGAATTTTAACAATTTTATCACTTTCTACATTTTGTTTGGCGCGCATTTCTTCAACTTCTTTCAAAAGCTCAAGACGCTTATTATCAATTTCAATAAGTTTTTTCACTTCAAAATTAATGCGTTTTTTTCGCCCTGCTCCATTGATTAAATCTGCATTTTCTCTGATAAATTTAATATCTAACATGATTATTATATTATATAATAAATTTCAAGAGGTTCAACCTCAATAGTTAACAACTATGGAGGTTGAACCTCCATAATATTATGAATATAAGAAAACTAGAAACTAGTAAATTTCCCAGCTTGCTTAAAGAAATTCCCATTCCGCCAAAAGAATTATATATAATTGGTGAATTTCCGCCTGAAGATAAAATTTATTTGGCTGTGGTAGGTTCCAGAAAATTTACCACTTATGGCAAAGAAGTCTGTGAAAGAATCATTTATGGCTTGAAGGGTTTTAATTTTGTTATTGTCAGCGGGTTAGCGTTAGGAATTGATTCCATTGCCCATCGCGTTGCCATAACAAATAATCTTCCAACCATTGCTATCCCCGGTTCTGGCTTAGATGAAAAAGTTCTTCATCCGTATTCTCATAAAAAACTGGCAGATCAAATTGTTGAAGCTGGCGGATGCCTAATTTCTGAATTTGAACCTGAAATGCCAGCTGGCCTGCACACCTTCCCTATCCGCAATCGTATTATTGCCGGCATCTCGCATGGTGTTTTAGTAATAGAAGCAGCTGAAAGAAGCGGAACATTAATCACTGCTAATTTTGCCTTAGAATTTAATCGAGATGTTTTTGCTGTGCCTGGTTCAATTTTTAATGAAAACTCTAAGGGCACTAATAAATTAATAAAAATGGGCGCTGCGCCGATTATTTCAGCAGAAGATATTTTGGATGCTTATAATATTGTTCATTCTGGAGAAAATTTAAAAATAAATTTTCCAGTTTCTCCTTTGGAGCAAAAAATTCTTGAGACCCTGATAGAGCCGATAAACAGGGATGATCTTATTAGAAAACTTGGCCTGCCAGCCACAGAAATAAATTCCACGCTATCCTTAATGCTTCTCAATGGCCTGATTAAAGAATCCGGCGGAGAAATTTATAGAAATTAATAATAATTTGTCAACTTGAAATTTTCTGCTATAATGAAAAACTATGAAATTAATTATAGTAGAATCTCCGACCAAAGCAAAAACAATCTCCAAATTTTTGGGGGAGGATTTTAAAGTTGAATCATCTTACGGACATATACGCGATCTGCCCAAATCAAAACTTGGGATTGATACAGAAAATAATTTTGAACCCAAATATGTAATTCCGACTAAGGCCAGAAAAAAAGTTAATGAATTAAAAAAAGAAGCGGAAAAATCAGAAGAAATTATTCTGGCAACTGATGAAGACCGCGAAGGAGAAGCAATATCATGGCATCTAATTCAAGCTTTAAACCTCGAAAATTCAAACTCAAAACGCATTGTCTTTCATGAAATCACAGAAAGGGCCATTAAAGATGCCTTAAAAAATCCCAGAGAAATAGATCTAAATTTAGTTGATGCCCAACAAGCCAGAAGAATTTTAGATCGTCTTGTTGGCTATGAACTTTCCCCTTTTCTTTGGAAAAAAGTTTTTAAAGGACTTTCCGCCGGCCGAGTGCAATCTGTGACCGTTCGTTTAATCGTGGACCGCGAACGAGAAATTGAAGCTTTCAAACCTGAAGAATATTGGAGTATTGTTGCTATTCTGTCAACGTGCCACGTTGACGTGCCACGTCAACGTGGCACGTTGAAATCTTTTGATGCAAAAT
>JAHIER010000028.1 GCA_018901555.1 Patescibacteria group bacterium | reverse complement strand
GGGGCTTTGCGTTTAAAGAACTATTCTCTGGCTTTTTCAGCCGATATCTTTAGAATGCCGGATTCTTCCAATCCGCGCGCTCTAAAAATATTTCTTTTAATGCCTTTTCCATAGTCGGGCGTTTTATTTGGCCCGTCAATGAATTTAGCATTATCTTTGAAAATAATTTCCATATCAACCGTGGGATCCGTTCTAAAATCAGCAAAAGGAGGAAGAATAACTTGCACAGCGCAAGTTTTCTTGAATTCAATTTCTTTTTCCATTGGCAGTTGTTCATGCGAGAAATCATGTTTAGCTCCAGGGCAGACATCCATAGAATTCCATGGAGAGATATGAGATGGCGCTTGATATCGTTCATGTTTGTATTCAGGGATATAAGGATATACAAACCATCCTATTCCGAAAACAATTATTAAAAAAATAATTGTTTTCCATGGAAAGGATTTTTTTGTGGCAGTGACAGTAGTTTTGGTTTTGTTGTCTCCGTTTGATGCAAGTGGATTTTTTATTTTTCCTTTGGCAATCGCTATGATTATTAAAACGATTGCAATAAGAAAAACAATTATAGCTAAGAATCCGCCTACTATTTTAAGAATTTCCATTAATTCCTCCTATTTCTTGCCTAAAAATCCTTGAACTACATCTTTAAGAGATCCAACTGGTATTATCCAGTTTCCTTGTTTTTCGCCAGCCTTATCAATGCTTTCAAGGGTGCGAATAGCAAGGCCTTCATCACCAAGTTTTTTTATTTTATTGTATACGCGATCAATCCTTTCAACTTCAGCATCGGCTAATGTTAATATTTGGTCGTATTGTTTGCTTGCAACCCATTTTTTAGTCGCAGCTTCTTGAATGATCTTCTTATTTTCTCCAACGGGTTCAATATCGCGCATTTCAATATTTTTTACTCTAATACCATAGTCAACCAAAAACTTACCCTCATCTCCCAACATTCCTGTTTGTTCTAGTGCTTGCATGATTTCACCATTCATCTGTTGTTTTCTGGAAATAAGTTCTTCATATTCAAGAAGAGAAACAAATTGGCGAAAATAAGCTTCTATCCTGCTTGTTATAACATTAACCCAATCATGTACTCGAAAAAGAGATTTATAGGGATTTACAACTCGTGTAGTTATAAGGAAATCAATATCCAATGGCACCAAGCTTTTTGTTTCTGCGCCTTTTATTTCTCCGAGATACACATAATCTTTTACGAAGATATGCTTAATCGTTTCCGTTCTGCGTTCCACTTGTTCTCTCTCTTCTTTTTGCGCTTTGACTGTCGCCCATGTAAAGCGATACTTGTAAACAGATTTAATTCCTGGTATTCCGACCCATTTCAAACCGCCGAATAAACTGCGTTTTTTTGATTCATCTGGTCCACAAATGCTAATGTCCCAAGTTTTTTCATCCAATTTGCAGTTTTCATATTGCATAACAAATTTATGAAACCCGTCAAATTTCATAATAGCTCGGGCAGTACCTTCTTCGGTAAAGGTCCAAAATAAGTCATGTTTTGCGAGGGTATATATTGCTGCGATAACGCCGGCAATAATTCCGGCAAAAACCAAAAAGATTGCTCCGATTTCTACGCCCATTAAAAATTCTTTCATTTCATCCTCCTTTTTTATTTAGTTATTAAAGATAACCATATTTTCCAAAGGGAAAATTCTGCTAAAATTATAGCAGTTTTTTAGATTGATGTCAATATGCGGTCAGGGGGAATCGCCGCCACGTCCGCCCTTGCATGGGCGAGACGGGCGAGCCTCGCTCATTCATTCTGAATGAGCGGGAACCCGTTTTTAAAAAATTGTTTTAGTTTTCTTCTGCCAGCTCCACTTTTCCAGTATTTTTCTCGTTTTTTGGCTTCTTTTAAATCAAAGCAGTTTTCTTTATACAACAAAACGAAAGGCCTGCGATGTTTTGTGGCATCAACCTTTCCTTGATTATGTTCTTTAATCCTTTTCCCAACATCCAGAGAAAAACCAGTATAAGTTTTTAAATCTTTTAAACTTTTAAGAATATAAACAAACATTTTTATTATGCGGTCAGGGGGAATCGAACCCCCGTCTCATCCTTGGCAAGGACGTGTCATACCACTAAACTATGACCGCATTATTTAATTTTAACATAAACCCAGCGCGCCCTGTACTAAATTTTGCCTATGCCGGAGGAGAGACTTGAACTCTCATGAGCTTATGCTCACAGCGCTCTAAACGCTGTATGTCTGCCAATTCCATCACTCCGGCAAAATTAATACGGGGTAAATCTGCCAATTTCACCCCTGCCTGCCGGCAGGCAGGACCTCGGCGAATGTCCGCCCTGAGGGATTCGAACCCCCGACCTTCTCCTTAAGAGGGAGCAGCTCTACCAACTGAGCTAAGGGCGGATTTTTATAAAATATAATTAATGCCCGAGGTGGGATTTGAACCCACATCCCTTTCGAGACACGATTTTAAGTCGTGCGCGTATACCATTCCGCCACTCGGGCAACCAAGGCCTGGGCGAGAATTGAACTCGCGTATAAGAGTTTTGCAGACTCTTGCCTTACCACTTGGCTACCAGGCCAAAATTATTTTTTTAAAAGTTCTTCTATTTTTTGTCTTCTTTTTTCGCCTTGGTCTGTTTTGATTTCAAAGAATGGCAAAAATTTCATTTTGGCATTTGATTTTACATAATCTCTTAAATCACTTAACCGTCTTTTTAAAGATTTCAATATTTCTTTTTCTTTTTCTTCTGGGAAAATACTGACAAAAACAGTTGATTTTTTAAAGTCCTTGGATATTTCAATTTTAGTTACAGAAATTAGAATACCTGGTTTGCCTATGAATTCCCGGCTAATAAAAGAAGCGCTGAGATTTTGCAAAAGGGAGCAGACTTTTTCATGCCTAAATGCCATGGCTGTTTTTTATTTTATTATATTTTTTCAATAATTTCAATAATATCATTTGAAGCAATTTCAATTTTCGATTCAATCATGGCGCCGAATTGTTTCCCTTGGTCAACTTCTTTTACAGCTGTTTTATTATGCTGGAGCTCTAAGATTTTTCCTTCTCCGATTTCAGCGTCATCCCTTTTAATTTTTAATATATAAAATTTATCCAAAACAATTTTTCCCTGCAAAACTTCACCTCCCAAAACCTGTTTATTTTTTGTTTTGCTGAAAATTTTTAAAATTTTTGCTGAGCCAATAATTTTTTCAGTTATGCTTTCTTGTTTTCTTTTTTCAATTTCTGTTTCCAGCCATTCGCTTATTTTATAAATAATATTCGAAACAAAAATTGAAATATTAAATCTTTCAATTAAAGTTTCAGCCGAAGCGTCTGTGCTCACATTAAACCCCAGAACAATTGGATTTTTAGCGCCGGAAACAAGTTTTATATCATCTTCAGTAATTTTGCCAGTGTCTTTTCTAAGAATGTTAAGCACAACCTCGTCTTTCTCCAATTTTTTAATTTCATATTCTAGGGCCTCAACAGATCCCATGACATCGCTTTTTATAACAAGCGGAATAATAATTTTCTCGCCTTCTGACAAAGGTTTAACCTTCGGCAACTCCGAAGGTTTAACCTTTGTTTTTGCTCCTTCAGCTTCTTTTTTGGAATTAAATGTTTCAAATTTTGATCCCACGACTGGCATTTTATCAAAGCCGATTATTTTAATTGGCGAGGAAAAAGTTGCGCTTTCAATTGATTTGCCCTGAAAATCTTCGAATATTCTGACTGGAGCTATGGCGCAGCCGGAAACCACAAACATACCCTTTTTTATTGTTCCATTTTGAATAAGCAGGGTGGCAGAAATTCCTCTACGACTGCCTAGTTTTGATTCAATAATTATCCCAGAGGCACTTTCTTCAGAATTAGCTGTTAAGTTTTCCATCTCAGTCAAAAGCAAAACAATATCAAGCAGTTCTTCAACGCCATCGCCAGTTTTTGCTGAAATATTTGTGGTGGGAATATTTCCGCCATATCCTTCAACAAAAATTTGTTTTTCTGTCAGCTGACTTTTAACGCGCTCTGGATCAGCATTATTTTTATCCATTTTATTTAAGGCGATAATAAAAGGAATGCCGGCGCTTTTTATTGCTTCATAGGCTTCAAGTGTTTGTGGTTTTATTCCTTCATCTGAGGCAATAACTAAAATTGCCACATCAGCAACTTTAGCTCCTCGCAAACGCATTTGCGAAAAAGCTTCATGGCCAGGCGTATCAAGAAAAGTTATTTTTCTAGTTTTGTGTCCATGTTCTGTTTTATTGCATTTAACCTCTGCTTCGTAGGCGCCGATGTGTTGAGTAATACCGCCTGCTTCTTTTTCTACAATATTGGCATTGCGAATATAATCAAGGAGTTTTGATTTGCCATGATCAATGTGACCCATCACCACTACAACAGGCGAGCGGGAAATTAAATTTTGATTTTCTTTTTTCATATATCATGATTTAGTCTTCTCTATGACCCTCTTTTCTTCGTCGGAAAGAGTAAATTCTGATTTACAAGCTTTTATCGGCTTGGCATAAACACTAACTTTTTCGCGGGAATATAAACTGGAAATAACTACGCCATCGCCTTGTTCATTTAAAAATCCTATAGCAAAACTTTGATTGGGTCCGGATTCAGCAAATGGATTAAAACGAATCGTGTTAACATTCTGAATACTTTTCCTTAGACGTCTTTCAACTGTTTCCAGATATTTTTCAGTTTCTTTTTGAGAAATATTGAGCCTTTCCAGTTCTTCGCCCAAAGAAATCATCACACTCTCTAGGTCTTTGGCTTTAGCGCCCTTAAAAAGTTTTTTTAAACGCAGTTCAATTAAAAAAATCCAAATTGCTAAAATTAAAATAATTACTGATCCGATAATATAAACATAATTAACGCTCATAAATTGAAATTATACTCTTTTTAGATATATAATGCAATCATGGTATCTGAAAGCATAAAATATCTTCATATTGGACGGGCAGGGGATTTGACAGGCAAGGATAAGGTTCTTTATCGATTTTTTGAAATTCTGCCAGGTTTTTTTAGTGTCGGCACTTTAATCGGCATAGGCTTTTTTTCTTGGTTTCTTCCTGTTTGGACAGCATTTTTTATTATAATTTTTGATCTTTATTGGCTTATTAAGACTTTTTATCTTTCTCTTCATCTTCGCGCCAACTGGGCTAAGATGCGTCATTATTTGAAATTGGACTGGCAGGAAAGATTAAATAATTTAAAGTATGATCATATTTGGCAAATGGTTATTATGCCTTTTTATAAAGAAAGTTATGATGTTCTTTTTACAACTCTGGAATCTTTGGGAAAAACTAAATGGGATAAAAATAAAATGATAGTGGTATTGGCTTATGAAGAGCGGGCTGGAGAAGAAGCGGAAAAAAATGCCCAAAGAGCTCAAGAAGAATACCAAAATAAGTTCGGCCATTTTTTAATAGTTAAACACCCGCAGGATTTAAAAGAAGAAATGCCGGGCAAGGGTTCTAATTTGGCTTATGCCACTCCTTATGCAGGAGAAAAAATTTTAGATGCAAATAATATTAAATATGAAGATGTGCTTGTTTCCGCCTTTGATATTGATACCAGGCCTTACGAGCAATATTTTTTATGTTTGACTTGGCATTTTTTAACTTGTGAAAAACCTCATCGTTCTTCTTTTCAGCCCGTACCTATTTATAATAATAACATTTGGGATGCGCCGGCTTTTTCCAGAGTAGTTGCTACCTCCGGCACTTTTTGGCAGATGATGCAGCAGGAAAGACCGGAACGTTTGGCAACTTTTTCATCACACTCTTTAAGTTTTAAGGCTTTACATGAAATTGGTTATTGGCAGAAAAATATGGTTAATGAAGATTCAAGAATTTTTTGGAATGCTTTTATGTATTACGACGGCGATTATCAGGCTGTGCCGATTTCTTATCCAATTTCTTTAGATGCTAATCTGGCGCCAAATTTTTTGGGAACAGTTAAAAATGTTTATAAACAACAAAACAGGTGGACTTATGGCACAGCTGAAAATGCAGTTTATATTTTGTTTCATTTTTTAAAAAATAAAAAAATTGATTTAAAGAAAAAATTACGCTTGTTATTTGTTCAATGGGAAGGCGCTTGGTCTTTGGCTACCAATCCATTAATAATTTTCTTTTTAGGTTGGTTGCCGTTAGCGTTGGGCGGACAAGAATTTAATTCTTTGCTCTTATCATATAATTTACCGAGAGTGACAAGAAATATTATGACTCTGGCTATGTTTGGTTTGATTATGTCAGCTATAATTTCAACTACTCTTTTGCCGCCACGACCGCAGGAAAAATCAAAATTAAAATATTTTACTATGATTATTCAATGGGTCATGATTCCTTTTACTATTCCGATTTTTGGCGCTTTGCCCGGCCTGGACGCGCAAATCCGTTTAATGTTAGGTAAATATATAAGTTTTTGGGTCACGCCTAAATATAGAAAAAAACAAGAAAAAAGTGTATAATTATTTTTATGAATAATAAAATAGATGTAACAGCGCCGGGGAAGAAACAGGCTAGGGGGCATTTGCATCCTTTGACATTGGTTCAGCAAACGGCGACTGATATTTTTTCTTCTATGGGTTTTGAAATTGTTGATGGTCCGGAAATGGAAACTGAATATTATAATTTTGACGCGCTTAACATTCCAGCTGATCATCCAGCCAGAGCAATGCATGACACTTTCTGGCTTAAGGACAAAAAGTTGATGAGGACCCATACTAGTCCAGTGCAGATTAGATATATGAAGAATCTATCAGCTGGCGGACTACCTATAAGAATTATTGTACCCGGCCGGGTTTTTAGATATGAAGCAACTGATGCTACTCATGAAATTCAGTTTTATCAATTAGAAGGATTAATGATAGGTAAAAAAATTAATCTTTCAAATTTAAAAGGCGTAATGGAAGTTTTCTTTCAGAAGTTTTTTAACAATAAAGATATAGAAGTGCGATTAAGGCCTTCTTATTTTCCGTTTGTTGAACCAGGAGTTGAAGTTGATATGAGAAGAAAAAATGGAAAGTGGATAGAAATTGCCGGCGCTGGCATGGTTCATCCTAAGGTTTTAGAAAATGTTGGCATTGATCCTCGTGAGTGGCAAGGTTTTGCTTTTGGCATGGGAATTGACAGGTTGGCTATATTAAAATATAAGATTGATGATATTCGTTTATTTTATTCAAGCGATTTAAGGTTCATAAAACAATTTTAATTATGAAAATATCTTATAACTGGTTACAAACATATTTTAATAAAAAACTGTCAAAGCCGGAGAAAGTGGCGGAGGTTTTAACTATGCATAGTTTTGAGGTGGAGGGGATTGAAAAGAAAGGCAAAGATTATGTTTTTGATATTGCTATTACTCCCAACAGGGCGCATGATTGTTTGTCCCATTTAGGAATAGCAAAAGAAATCTCAGTTCTTTTTGATTTAAAATTAAATTTGCCAAAAAACACAAAGGTTAAACCTTTGTTAAAACAAAGGTTTAACCTTTGTGTGGACGAACTGGAATTATGCAGGCGTTATATTGGCAGAATTATTGATGGAGTAAAAGTTGGGCCTTCCCCGAAATGGATAAAGGAAAGACTGGAAGCCATTGGCCAGAAACCAATTAATAATATTGTTGATGCTACTAATTTTGTTATGTTTGAAACAGGCCAGCCGTTTCATGCTTTTGATGCTGACAAAGTGGAAGGAAAAATAATTGTGCGCAGGGCTAAAAAAGGAGAGAAAATTACAACTCTTGATAATCAGAATATAGAATTAAACGAAGACATTTTAATTATTGCTGATGAAAAATCACCTTTGGCCATCGCCGGAATTAAGGGCGGGAAAAAAGCTGAAATCACAAAAGACACAAAAAATATAATTCTTGAAGCAGCAAATTTTGAGCCAGTCAATATAAGAAAAACTTCAAAAAAAATTAATCTGTCAACAGAATCTTCTTTACGATTTGAAAATGAAATAAGTCCTGAATTAGCAGAAAAAGCCATGATTAGATTAATCGAAATAATTTTAAAAACTGCCAATGGTCCTTCGACAAGATCAGGACAGATTATTGATATTTATCCTAAAAAAGCTAATCCCTATGTTTTAGGAATTTATCCAAAAGATGTTTCAAAAAATTTAGGCATTGATATTCCAGAAAAAGATATCATTGATATTTTAAAACAATTAGGTTTTGAAATTAAAAAAATAAAACCAATAAACAATATTTTAAAACTGGCAAAAAGTATGGTTGGCCGACCCTATATCTACGGCGCCAGTGTCAGTTTTGACGCGCCTCAAGCTGTTGATTGCTCATCTTTTACTAGTTATGTGTTTTCTCAATCAGGAGTGCAGATTCCTAGAATGTCAGTCGATCAGTATTTTTATGGCCAGCAAGTAGATATAAAAGATATTCAGCCAGGTGATTTAATTTTTTCTAATTCAAAAAAAGGAAAAATCCATTATGAAAGCAAGGATTTTTTAAAAGGCATGAAAGTCCCAAATGGTATTGATCATTGCGGAATTTATTTAGGTAGCGGTAAAATTATTCATGCTACCATAGAAAAAGACAAAGTTGTTATAGAAGAACTTAAAAAATCACTATCTTTTAAAAATATTACAGGCGTTTGCAGAGTTCTTTCCAAAAATGATGACCTGCCTGCAGGCAGGCAGGACCTCCTTGTTTTAACTGTTCCATCAGAGCGACTTGATATAAGAATCAAAGAAGATGTGATTGAAGAAATTGCGCGTATTTTTGGATATGAAAAAATTCTTTCAAAACTGCCGAAAGAAGTTTTGATTCCGCCGATGAAAAATAAAAACTATGAATATGCTAATTTGATAAGAAATATTTTGGTTGGCGCCGGTTTTTCAGAGGTTTATAATTATTCTTTTACGAATAAAGGTGAAATAGAAGTTGCTAATCCTATTGCTAAAGATAAAAAATATTTAAGAACTAATCTGATTGATGGATTGAATGCTAATTTAAGAGATAATTCAAGATATTTTAAAGAAATAAAAATTTTTGAAATAGGCAAGATTTTTTCGGCTGGAGGAGAAATGATTTCTTTGGCAGGCGCAGGATTAAAAAATGATTTTTATGAAATAAAGGGAGTGGTGGAAATGATTCTTGAAAAACTTGGGTTGAGTGATTTTTATTTCGCGGACGCGTCCGCCGAAGCTTTAGCGAAGGCGGATATCAGGGTGGGGAATACATCAATAGGTTTTATTGATCATAATGCTTTTGAGATAAATTTTGAAATGCTGGTAAGATTAGTTGATGAAGAAAAAGAATATTTGCCGATTTCCAGATATCCAGCGGCCCAAAGAGATATTGCGATTTTTGTTCCGTCTTGTACAAAAGTCGTTGAAGTTCTCGACCTGATTGAAAATACAGCAGGCCCGCTTTTAATAGATACTGATTTGTTTGATATTTATGAAAATGATGAGAAAAAATCTTTTGCTTTTCATTTAATTTTTCAATCTCAGGATAAAACTCTTGATGATAAAGAAATAAATTCCATAATGAAAAAAATTATGGATACTCTTGATTCTAATCTTGAGTGGGAAGTTAGAAGATAAAAAATTTATAACAATACTGGAGGAAATTGGCTATTTATGTTAAAATATAAGTAACTATGATAAAGACTAATGGCCAAAATAATGGCTATACAGCCAAAGATTTTTATGTGTTGGAAGGGCTGGAACCGGTTCGTAAAAGACCGGGAATGTATATTGGCTCAACCGATGCCAAAGGATACCGTCATATGATTTTGGAAATTATCGACAATTCTTTGGATGAAGCAATTGC
>JAHIER010000027.1 GCA_018901555.1 Patescibacteria group bacterium | reverse complement strand
GTAAGAATATCCGGAAGGAATATGCGCCAATTCATCCATTGTGGCTGAATCATTCCATGCTGAGAAAAATAAAACTAAAAACATCCAGATTAATAAACAAGCAGCAAATATTTTTGTTAATTTATTCATATTATTTTGTTTGAATAAGTACGCTAGAGTCCTGATAAGAATATAAACCCGGTATATTATCTGAAAGTTTTTGGCGAAGTTCCGAATTATTCTCCAGCATTATTATTTGAATATTATTTTCATTTTTTGCTTCTTCAATAAAATTATCAAGTTTTTTTTCTGTAATATAATAAATATTTTTTTCTTTTTGTTTGTCAGGCAGAAAAGTATTAGTGATAAACATAATTGTTTGGGAAGGCATGGGTATGTTATTTACTTCAACTCCGCCTGCATTTATTATAACATATTTTTTTATATCTTGAGGAGTGTTATTAAGATATCTGCCGATTTTTGCGTAATTTTCGTTAAAAGCGTAGTAAACATCAGGATTATATGCCCACTTGAAGAAATACTGAATAAAAGTAAAACTGGCTACAGTTATTAAGAATACAAAAAGAAGAACCATAACCTCTTTTTTTATCCGCAGAAGCTGTTTTTGAGAATTCGGAAATTTGATAATTTGTTTTTCATTCCAGTTTTTAAATTTTTCTATAATCCAGTTAAGGCCAAGAGCGCAGAAAATCATGGTTGGCGGAATAACAATAATAGCGCGCAGGGCATGAGGGATACCCTCGCTGGAAATAACAACTGGCAAAAGCATAACAGCTATCCATAATAAAAGAAAAAATTCAGGACTGGTAAATTTTTCATATAAATTTCCAATTTTCATTCCGCTTGCAGCGGAAAAATTTTTAAATAATTTCCAAATTCCAATTAAAATTCCGATTAAAAAAAGTATTGCTACTGGCAACCAAAGCTCAGGCGCGCCGGCAAAATTATGACGCCAGTTTGCGTCACCGAACCAGAAAAACATGCCGATAGTTTTAAAAACATTTATGGCCAATTCTTTAATAGGGGATTCAGATGAAAAAATAGAGATTTGAGAAGTTCGGCCGAAGAAATCTTGAGGATTTTGCGTAAAAAATATCAATAAAGGTAAAACCGCAATAAAAACACCTAAACAAAAAATAATCAGCGGTTTTATTTTTTTATTTTTTAGAAGAATTAAAAATAGTGGAATGAGAAGCAGGGGAGCAATGCGATAAGCAATATAAGAATGGAAACCGAGACCAAAAAGCAATCCTGAAAGAAGCGCTTGGAGACTCAGTCTCCAAGTTTGCTTGGAGACTGAGTCTCCAAGCAAACGCCACAATAACCACATTGACCAAACTAAAAACGCCGGCGCCATAATGGCTCGAAAGCCAATGCGAGAAAACATAATATGCCAAAAACTGGTTGCCATAAAAAACGAAGCTAGCAAGGCAATAGTTCTATTATTGAATAATTCTTTGGTTAGCAGGTATAAACCCAAAACAGTGAGAATACCAAAGATGGCGCTGATTAATCGCAAAGCCCAAGGTTCATTGCCAAAAATTTTTATAGAAATTGCTTCAAGGTTGGCAAACAATCCTTCACGGCCATTGTTTTCAGGATAAAAAACTTTATATTCGCCGGTCTGCAGAGCTTCGGAGGCATTATTGCCGTTCATGGCTTCGTCAGGATAAAGTCCGGGCGGAATGGAAGTTATTTGCCACAATCTAAAAAACACAGCTAAAGCCATGATTATAATAAGTAGGTAAACACTCTTTTTCATCATTATCTTAAATTTTATCATAAGTTTATTTTCGATTCATCAATTCTGTGCATAATTTTTGTTTTGTTCTATAATGTAGGTATATGATTATGGAAGGTGAAAATAAAAATAAAATAGAGTCGGCGCAGGAGGAGATGGAAATTTTAAAAAAAAGAATTGCTGAATTGGAAGCCAGTTCTCAAAATAAAGAAAAATCAGAAATTATTAAAGAAGCCATTCAAGAACACGCCGGCAAAAGTCCGGAGGAATTTTTAGCTAATGAACACAAGTTCACTCCTCAGGAAATTCAGGATCAAGCTCAGCGCATAAGCAATCTGCCTGTTGAAAAACAGCATCAGGAACAAATTTTAGAATTAATGCAGATTGTTCAAGCCAAGGGTCTTCTCAACGCTCTTTCTATTGTTGATCATATTCAGGACCCGCATCTTGAAGACGAATTTCATGATGCTTTAGTAAAATATTTTCAAAGCACACATTAACAATGCCGAATTATTTTTTATATCTTTATATTGGCG
>JAHIER010000026.1 GCA_018901555.1 Patescibacteria group bacterium | reverse complement strand
GGCGATATTAGAAGAGCGTTGTTGAGGGGCGCTGTGATGATGACACCGATTTCAAAAATAATAAATACAAATCCGACTGTTTTAAATAAAAATGATATTGAAAATGGCAAGGCTGAAAAAATTTTTAATGAAGAAGCGCAAATAAATATTTTGCCGGTCATAGATGAAAATAATAAATTGATTGATATTGTTGTAAGGTCGCCGCACAAAAGAAAGGAATTTTAAGATTTGATGTCTGCATGGTTTCTTTTTGCTCTGGCTTCCGCGTTTTCCCATTCATTAAATAATCTTTGTTCAAAATTTCTTGTTTCTAAAATTCCCAAATCGCTTATTGGTTTGGGTGTTTATTTTTTTGCAACTGTATCGCTTTTTGTAGCTTCCTTTATAAATGGAATACCTGATCTTGGAGAAAAATTTCTTATAGCGGTTTTAATCACCGGCATTCTTAATGTTTTTGCCTATTTTGCTATTCTGCGGGCCTATGAGTTGGCGGATTTGTCTTTGGTTTTTCCTATGATACTTTTAACCCCGGTTATATTAATGGGAACTTCCTATTTTATTTTAGGAGAAAAGCCGTCACTGTTAGGATTTTTGGGGGTTATTGTTGTGTTGTTGGGACTATTTTTTGTTGTAAGAAATTCTGATGAAAAATTGGATCAAAAGAAAATAGATTCAAAAAAGGGAATAATGTACGGTATTTTAGTGGCAATTATTTGGTCAATATCAATTAATTTTGACAAAATTGCAGTTTTGAATTCAGACAGTTTTTTTGCCGGCGCCTGCATTTCCTTGATTATGTTTTTTGGAATCGGTTTTGTTTTTCTTCAGCAGAAAAATTATTTTTATATAGAAAGAAAAATTTTTAAATATTTTCCGATAATTTTTATCACCTCCATTTTTTCAGTCATTACAATTATTACTCATTTTAAGGCGTTAAGCATGGGGTTAGCTTCTTACACGATTGTTATTAAAAGAACAGCGGTTCTTTTTGGAGTCATCTGGGGCGTTTTGTTTTTTAAAGAAAAAAATTTTCTTCCTAAAATCATTGGTTCTGCAATTGCTGTTGCTGGAATTGCCTTGATTTTGCTGAGCCAATAATTTATTGATTTTATCCTGCATTTGTGGTACTTTAATGTTTATTGCAGAGTTTTAATATAAATGGTCTCTAATTCAGACAACAAGCGAAAAATTTGTTTTATTATTACCAGCTTTATACATTACAGCCGGAGTTTTTTGATTTTGGAAGAATTAAAAAACAGGAGTGATGTTGAGTTGCATGTTGCTATGGCTGGCGCCATTTTACTTTCTAAATACGCATCTAAGGATGCTAATATAAGAGATATTTTAAAAAAAGATGGCATTGATAATATTCATGAAATTCATTTTAATCTTGATGGTGGAAAAAAAATAACTCAAGCTAAAACAGCCGGTTTGGGCGTGATAGAATTTTCTTCTTTTTTTAATCATATGAAGCCGGATTTAATTGTGGTCCGTGGCGACAGGTTTGAAGTTCTTTCTGCTGCTGTGGCCGCCGCTTATATGAATATTCCAATTGCCCATATTGAAGGAGGAGATGTTTCCGGAACGCTTGATGAATCAGTGAGGCATGCTATTACAAAACTTAGTCATATTCATTTTGCTACGAATGAACCAGCCAGAAACAGAATTTTAAAAATGGGCGAGCAGCCAGAGTATGTTTTTAATTTTGGCAGTCCTGATATTGAAGTTGTTCATAATATTATAAATAATGAAAATGGCAATAGAATTAATTTATCAATGACTGGAAGCGGTTTTGATTTCCAGCCCGAAGAAGATTATTTAATGGTGACCTATCATCCTGTCACAACAGAAATTGACAGGCTTGTAGAAAATACCTCCATTTTATTAGAGGTTATACACGAGACAAATCTTCCAGTTTTTTGGTTTTGGCCAAATTTTGATATCGGTTCAGAAGAAATCTCTCATGAATTGCGCGCTTTTAAAGATCAAGTACCTGATAATAAAATTAGATTTATGCGTCATATTCATCCTCAAAAATTTATTTGTCTTTTAAAAAATACAAAATGTTTTATTGGCAACTCTTCTGCTGGTATAAAAGAATGTTCTTATCTTGGCATACCTGTTATAAATCTTGGTTCGCGTCAAAATAATCGGTTTCGCGCGGACAATGTTGTTGATGTCGGATTCGCAAAAGAAGAAATTGCAAATGCGCTAGAAGAACAATTAAAGATTGGCCGATATCCAGTTTCAGACATTTATAAAATAGACGAAAGCCCTAGCAAAAAAATCGCGAGCGTTTTGGCAGAAATAGATTTGTACATACAAAAAAGTTTTATAGATTAAAATGTTAAAAAATAAAAAAATTATTGCAGTTATACCGGCGCGTGGCGGTTCCAAGGGAATTCCAAGAAAAAATATAAGATTGTTGGGGGGCAAGCCATTGCTTTTTTACATGTTGAAAGCAGCCATTAACAGCAAATATTTAGATCGGATAGCTTTTTCTTCAGAAGATAAAGAAATTTTAAATATTGCCCAAAAATGCGCTGGTTCTAGCAAAAAATTTATTTTAATAAAAAGGCCAAAAGAATTGGCGCGCGATAATACTCAATCTTTGCCTGTGATTCAGCACGCTGTTAATAAAATAGAAAAAGACGAAAAAACAAAATTTGATATTGTTATTATGCTTCAGGCGACATCTCCTTTTGTTAATAATGAAGATATTGATAAAGCTATAAAAAAAATGATTAATAAAAAATCTGATGTAGTGGTAAGCGTGGCGCAAGTGCCGGGCAATATCCATCCTATTAAAATGAAAAAAATTATTAATGACAAGTTGGTGCAATTTACTCCTTGCCTGCCGGAAAAAGTTTTTAGACGGCAGGATTTTAAGCCGGCTTATAAAAGAAACGGAGGGATTTATGTTGCAAAAAGAGATAATCTTATAAAAAGCAATTCGCCCTCAGTAATTTTTTGGGACAAGGTGACCAGGCCATATATAATGCCATTGGAAAGATCTATTGACATAGATACTTTGACTGATTTTATTATTGCTGAACAAATGTTAAAAAATCTTAAAAAGAAAAATGCCAATAAAAAATAAAAAATATATTATTCTAAATTTTCTTCATGGCAATAGTCCTTATTTAAGGACAATAGAAATGGCTTTGGCTGTAAATGATGAATTAGAAAAACGAGGAATGGAAAGGATGGGCATTATTATTCCTTTAGTTTACAAAGAAAGACAAAAAGAGATTATTAAGCATAATTTCAGGCATTATCTTAAGAAATATCCTGATGAATTATTGTTGGATGAAAAATTAGGAGAATATTTATGGTCAATTTTTTATAATGGCGATGGTTTTGATAAATGGCTGGATAATTTTTTAAAAAAAGAAAAAGGTGTTACAGAAAGGATTAAAAATTATTTGAATAAAGGGCTAAGTGTAGAAAATTTATCAGGTAAAAAATTTTCTATTAATAAAAAAAATATTGCTATAGAAATTAATCGTTGCCCGTTAGTTTCTTTTGATATTAAGCCTTCATATTTTGCCAGTTTCGGTTATATGTCAGACATTTTAGAAAGATCCATATTAGAAGATGGTTTGGATTTAGATAAAAATGTTTTAAAAAATGGTATAAAATATTTTGAAGATTTGGAAAAAAAGCAAACAGTCCGTTTTATTGCCGAACCAGCAACTTTTTCTTATCTTGATAATTGGATTTCAAGGCATGACTCAGAAATTTTTACTCCGCCTAATACTAATCAAAAATTAAATCTTAATTTTCTAAAAAACCTTTTTTTAAAAAGGGGCATTTATGTTACTATAACTGGCGTTTATGGATTAAGCCGGCTTTTTGAAGAAATTCAAAAGACTGGTTTAAAAATTTATACTCATAAACTTGGCGTTATACCTTCTGGCAAAAAGGCTTTGCCTGATATTATCATGCACAAAAACATTCTTCTTCATTTTGCTAGAATCGGCTGGGGTTCAGCATGGTTGTCTTTTATGACTGAAACTCCGCTTATCACTTTTCCTTATGATTTCAAAGATGATCCCGAAGTGTATTTTAATAATATTTGTATTGAAAAATTAGGCATTGGGAAAGTTTATAAAGGAGAATCATTAGAACAACTCCTTGCCTTTGGTGAGGAATATAAAAATAAAGTAAAATTAATAAAACAAGATTTAATAAAAAAATACGGGACAATCAATGGCGTGGAATATACTGCTCAAAAGATAGCTGATCATTATTTATCCTGATCTTGCCAAAAAATCTATTTATGTTAAGAATGTAAATAGAAAAACATTCGGCACTTTTATTTTGTTATAATAAAGAAAGGAGGGGAAATATATGAGTGCAAAAATTATTGCAGAAATGTGCCAAAATCATAATGGCAGCAAGGAGATTCTAAGAAAAATGATCAGGGCTGCTGGTGAAGCGGGCGCGGATTATATTAAGGGCCAGATTATTTTTTCTGAAGACTTGGCTTACAGGCTAAGATTTGAAGAAGGTTTTGTTGAAAATAATGGCATCAGAAAGACAATTAAAAGGCCGTATATTCCTGAATTAGAAAGATTAAAAAAACTTGATTTGCAAGAAGACGATTACAGATGGTTTATTGATGAAGTTCAAAAAGCCGGATCAATACCAATAATGACTATTTTTACGCGCCAGCGAATTGAATTCGCTGCTAAATTATTGTGGCCGGAAAAAATTGTAAAAGTAGCCAGTCCGGATATTGTCAGTTTGCCGTTTTTACGCGAGCTTTGCGATGTTTTTGATCATCTTGTTATTTCAACTGGTGGAGCAACTGATGAGGAAATTCAGATTGCTACTGAAACAGTTAAAAGCAAGGGCAAGAGATTAACATTATTGCATTGCGTTTCTATTTATCCAAACACCTTAGAGATTTCTAATTTAGCAAGAATGAGTTTTTTGAGAGGCATGGCTGATGGTTCTGGTTGGTCAGATCATACTTTGGTTGCCCAAGATAAAATTGATGTTTCTAGAATAGCATCAATGCTTGGAGCTGGTATGATTGAAAGACATTTTACTATTTTGCCGGCTGATCAAACAAAAGACGGTTCAGTCTCTATTACTCCTGATCTTTTAAGAAAATTATCTGATTTTGTCAAATTAGAAATTGACGAACAAAAAAGAATTATAGAAAGGGAAATTCCTTTGTGGCAAAAGGCTATTGGTTTAAGAAAAAGACATATTACTTTGGCTGAAGCTCTCAATGCGGATTATTTCAGGGGCAGATTTGCTAATGCTATTGGCCCTAAAGTAGTTTTTAATTGGGAAGATAAACCCATAAAATAATAATTAGCACATTGTTTATAATAAAGCCGTTGATTTTTCAACGGCTTTTTTGTTTTATACGCAGGAGTAACGCCGGAAGAAACCTATGTTTTCCTTTCCAAGGGTGACCCTTGGCACAAAATAGCCATATGATATAATGATTTTATGGAACGCAAATTTAGATTTTCAGAAGGAGAATTTTATCATTTATATAACAGGGGTATTAATAAAATGGCCATATTTTTGAATAATATTGACAAAAAAAGATTTATTAAACTTTTGTTTGCGTGCAATAGTAAAAAACCAGTCGTATTTAAAAATATCCAAGGGCTACCCTTGGAGGAAATAGAAAGAGGGGAAACAATCGTGGATATTGGCGCATATTGCTTAATGCCTAATCATTTCCACTTGTTGGTTCGGGAAAAAACAGAAAATGGGATATCTATGTTTATGGAAAAATTATTTACTGCTTATTCAATGTATTTTAATAAAAAGAATGAAAGAACAGGACGGCTTTTTGAGGGGATTTTCAAGGCAACTCATGCAAATAAAGATCAATATTTAAAATATCTTTTTGCTTATATTCATTTAAACCCTGTCAAATTAATTGATTTAAAATGGAAAGAAAATAGTATTACTGACAAAGAAAAAGCCAAAAAATTCTTAAAAGAATACGCATATTCCAGTTATCTTGATTAT
>JAHIER010000025.1 GCA_018901555.1 Patescibacteria group bacterium | reverse complement strand
GAAGACAGATCAAAACTTTCCAAAAGAAAACATGGCGAAATCGTTTCGCTTTCTTACTATAAACAAAAAGGTTATTTACCAGAAGCCATGATTAATTTTTTGGCTTTAATTGGCTGGAATCCTGGCACTGAACAAGAAATTTTTTCAATGGAAGAACTTATAGAACAATTTGATTTTCTTAAGGTCCAAAAATCAGGAGCCATTTTTAATATTAAAAAATTAAATTGGATAAACAGTCATTATATTAAAAAACTTGATGAAGAAAAATTATTTGAAATGTGCCAGCCATATTTAGAAAAGTATAAAGACAAAGATAAGATTAAAAAGATTTTAAAAATAAAACAAGAAAGAATGAACAACTTTGCAGAAGCAGGGGAGGAGATAGATTATTTTTTTGAACAGCCGGAATATGAAAAAAAATTATTATTATGGCGTGATGAAACAGATTGGGGAAAAATAAAACAACATTTAGAAAAAATTTCAGAAATGATAAATGAAATAGATGAAAATGATTTTGTGTCGCACAATATTAAAGAAAAAGTTTGGGATCATGCAGAAGAGCAGGGCAGAGGCAATGTGCTTTGGCCTTTCAGAACGGCCTTAACCGGCCTTGAAAAATCGCCAGAACCTTTTATTGTTGCTGAAATATTAGGGAAAAAAGAGACATTAAATAGAATAAAAAATGCCGTCAAAAAAATATAAAATAATTAGTTTTTTGGTATTATTGGCTATTGGCTATTGGCTATTGGCTATTCCGGTTGATGCTTCGCGCGTTGATGAATTAAAATTTTTAATAGAAGATAGAAACAGCCAGATGGCCGAGATTCAGAAAGAAATTAATGAATATAAACAGCAACTTGATCAGGTATCTGAACAAAAAGATACTCTTAATAACGAAATAAAAAAACTGGAACTTAATCTTAAAAAATTTAATTCTGATATTTATTATACAAATAAACAAGTTGAAGCAACTACTTATAACATAGAGAGATTGGAATTAGAAATTGATGACAAATCAGAATCTATTAAAGACAGAAAAATTGTTTTGTCAGAAACAATGCGCAGTATAAATGAAATAGAATCACAATCATTAGCTGAAATTACTTTATCAAGCGATAAATTTTCTGATTTTTTTGGAGACTTGGAAAGAATGGAAAGTTTCCAAAATCAAATAAATGTAAACCTGCAGGAATTAAAAGATTTGAAAGAAATTCTTGAAAATGAGAAGATTGAAAGGGAATCTGAAAAGAAAAGTTTGGAAGGATTAAAATCAAAACTTGTTGATCAAAAAACTTTGGTAGAATCAAATAAATCAACAAAAAATACCTTATTAAAAGAAACTAAAAATAAGGAAGAAAATTATAAAAAATTATTAGCAGACAGATTAGCCAAGCAAAAGGCCTTAGAAGATGAAATTAGGGATATTGAATTGCAGATCAGTATAGAAATTGATCCTAATTCTTTACCGCCATCTGTGTCTGGCATCTTAAAATGGCCTTTTGATCAAGTTGTAATTACGCAATATTTTGGCAATACGCCCTTTGCCACTCAAAATCCCCAAGTTTATAATGGCATGGGTCATAATGGTATTGATTTTAGGGCTAGTATTGGAACGCCAATAAAAAGTTCCAACAGCGGAGTGATAATTGGAATAGGAGATACTGATAAACAATGTGGAGGAGTTTCTTATGGCAAATGGGTTTTAATTGAGCATCCTAACAATCTAAGCACGCTTTATGCGCATCTCTCGTTGATAAAAGTTTCTAATGGCCAGCAAATTGAAACCGGACAAATTATCGGTTATAGCGGAAATACTGGCTATACTACTGGTCCGCATCTTCATTTTGCTGTTTTTGCCAGTCAGGGTGTAAAAGTTGATCAGATTAAGAGCAAAGTTTGTGGCACCATGTTAACTTTGCCAGTAGCTTCGCGTAGCAGCTATTTGAATCCACTTTCTTATCTGGGAGATTAATAGTATAATTTAATTTAATATGATGAATCAACAAGGAGGTCTTATAAAATTAATTATCCTTATAATTGTCGTCATTTTTATTTTGAGCTATTTGGGTATTAGTTTAAGATCAATTATTGAGGGAGAATCCTTCCAAAGTAACTGGAATTATGTTTGGGAAGGAACAAAAAATGTGTGGAATGAATATCTTTCAAATCCAGCAAAATATCTTTGGTATAATATCTTTATAGATCTTATTTGGGAATCTTTTATTGATAATATGGAAAGAATTAAGGTTGGGCAAGAGATAGAAAGCATAGAAAATGCTCCTCAAATGAATCTAATTACACCTACGCCATAATAAGGTTAAAATAAAACAACGTCGGAAAAGGTATATTGTGCGAAGTTATGAGAATATCCTACTCTGCTTTAGAGACATATAAAAATTGTCCACTGAAATATAAATTTCAGGAAATTGATAAAATTCGTGTTCCTAAAAACATTGAGGCGATTTTTGGTGGCGCTATCCACAGTTCTTTAAAGTATATGTTTGAACGAAGTCCGCTCTACCCTACCATAGACCAAATTATAGACTTTTTCCGCAATGTTTGGGAGGAAAAAACTTCAGCCTTTAGTATGGAAAAAGATGGAGAAAAAATCAAAGCTTATTATGATGAAGGCATTATTTTGTTAAAAAATTTTTACAAAGAAAATCATCCTTGGAATTTTAATGTAGTTGAACTGGAATCACGTTTTGAAACGGAAATTGAAGATGAAAAAAAAGGAGAAAAACATGTTTTAGCCGGCATTATTGACAGGATTGACAAAGATCGCGATGAAAAAATTTATGAAATTATTGATTACAAGACTCAAAAAAGATTGCCGTCAAAAGATATGATTGATCAGGATGCGCAGATGTCTATTTACCATTTAGGATTGATAAAGCGTTGGCCTCATTTGTCTCCGCAAAATATTAAACTTAGTTTTTATTTTTTAAAACACGGAGAAAAAGTTTCTACTTCTCGCTCAGCAGAACAACTAGAAAAAACCAAAGAAAAAATAATCAGTACTATTAATGAAATAGAAGAAAGAAAAAATAATAATTTTGATTTTCCGCCATACCCCTCTTCTTTATGTGATTGGTGCGGTTATCGTCAGACATGCCCGATGTGGAAACATCTTTATGAAAGTCAGTATTCAAAACTTGACGATGACCAGGTAAAAAAAGTTGTATTAGAATATTTTGAATTAAAAAAACAAAATGAAATCAATGATGATCGTCTTGATGAATTAAAATCAGTTATCTACGGATTTATGGATGATAAAAAAATAGAACGGGTTTTTGGTGATGACGGTTATCTAACTAGAAAAATACAGGAAAGATTTTCATATGATATGTCCAAAATAAAAGAAATTTTAGAGCCAATCAATAAATGGCAGGAAATTTTAGATGCTGACGAGAAAAAACTGGAAAAAATTCTCTCTTCCCTACCAAATGATATTCAGGAGAAAATCTTATCTCTACGCGCTGTTAAAAAATTTTCAGTCCTCACTGCTTCTAAAAAGAAAAACTCAAAAGAAGAACCCAAAGAATAAAAAAATTGGAAAAATTCTATTTCAATCCTTTGCAATTTGCAGCTGGGGTGTAGCCAGCCTGACGGGCTTCTTCCACTGAATTAAACCAGACCTTATTTTCTTCTTTAATACGCAAAGCGCCAGAACACCAAGGATAATGATATTTTGTTCCATTTTTAGATCCCACTAGTAAACCCTCATCATTAGACAAAAAAGCCTCATTTTGGGCTGTTTCTGGGCTTAAAACAGGCTTATTAGAGTCTAATAAGCCAGTATTGCCCACCATATTTTCAATACTTATAGGCGCCTTATTTTCTTGGAGTTTTGATAACCTGCCAAGGCCAAAACTTATTAAAGCAACCAAAAAAATAATCAAAATAATTATTAGATCTTTTTCATAAGCCTTGCTAAAATTTTTTATTTTTGCTAACATATTTTTATATGGCACATCGTAAAGCTCAAGGCTCAGCTAAAAATTTACGCGATTCAGGGCCCAAATATTTGGGTGTTAAACTTTATAGCGGTCAACCTGCCAAAGCTGGTTCTATTTTAGTGCGCCAGCGCGGAACTAGCATTATGGCCGGAGAAAACGTGCGTGTTGGTCATGATCATACTCTTTATGCTATTAAAACAGGGATTGTAAAATTTACAAAAAAAAACAAAAAAGGTTTTGATGGACAAATTAAAAAACGCAAGGTTGTTAATGTTTTGCCCGCTTAACTATCGCTGATTTTATAAATTCTCTAAACAAAGGATGTGGATTTAACGGATGTGATTTAAATTCCGGATGAAATTGCGTGCCCAAAAAAAATAAATGTTTTTCTCTGGGTAATTCTGCAATTTCCATTAATCTTTTGTCTGGTGATTGACCGGAAAAAATTAATCCTCCTTTTTCTAAATTTTCTATAAAATCAGGATTAACTTCAAAACGATGGCGATGTCTCTCAGAAATTAAATGATCTTTATAAGCAGAAAAAGCGATAGTTTTTTTCTTAAGAACAGCCGGATAAGCGCCTAAACGCATAGTGGCGCCGTAATTTTTTTCTGCCATATTTTTTTTCTGCTCCGGCATTATATCAATTACCGGATAATTTGTTTTTTCATCAATTTCCGTGGTATTGGCTTTTTTGAGCCTGCAGACATTTCTGGCGAATTCCACAACCAATAACTGCATTCCGTAGCATAATCCAAAATAAGGAATCTTGTTTTCACGGCAAAATTGTATAGCTTTTATTTTACCTTCCACTCCCCTGTTGCCGAATCCTCCTGGAACAATAATGCCGTCATATTTTTTTAAATCTTTTATTGTTTTTCTATTTTTTTCTAATTTTTCAGAATCAATCCATTCTATTATTGGTTTAACTTTATGATAATAGGCAGCGTGTTTGATTGCTTCCAATACAGAAATATAAGAATCAGCTAAAATAAAATCTCCTGTTCCAAAATATTTGCCAACAACTCCTATTTTTACAGATTTTTTCGCTTCTTTTATATTTTTAACAAGATTAATCCATTTTTTAGCATCTTTCTTTTTGGATTTTATTTTAAGTTTTTCAAAAATAGTGCTGCTTAATTTGTCTTTTTCAAAATTTAACGGCACCTCATAAATACTTTCAACATCAGGAGCGGAAATAATAGCTTCTTCAGAAACATTACAGAAAATTGCCAATTTTTCTTTTCTTTTTTTGTCTAAAGGCAAGCGTGATCTAGCAATAATTATATCAGCCTGAATGCCTGTGGTATTAAGAGCCTTTACTGCTTGTTGAGTTGGCTTGCTTTTCATTTCTCCAATTTTTGAAGGAATGGGTAAATAACTGACCATAACAAATAAAACATCATTAGGCATCATAAGTTTCATTTGCCTGGCGGCTTCCAAGAACAAAACATTTTCATAATCTCCAACAGTTCCGCCGACTTCTATCATTACAAAATCAGATTTATTTCTTTTGCTAGCATTTTTAATAGCATTAATAATTTCATCAGTAATATGAGGAATAACTTGCACGCATCGACCTTTATAATGAAGGCTGCGTTCTCTTTCAATCACTTTTTGATAAACGCTTCCGGTAGTCATGTAATTTGAAGATGGCAGAGTTATGTCTAAAAATCTTTCATAATTGCCCATGTCTTGATCGCATTCTGTCCCTTCATTTAGAACAAAAACTTCTCCATGTTCTGTTGGATTCATGGTGCCGGCATCAACATTAACATATGGATCAATCTTTATAGCGGTAACATCAAAACCATGAAATTGTAAAATTTTCCCAATAGAAGCAGAGGCTACTCCCTTCCCTACTCCTGATATAACACCGCCAACTACAAAAATATATTTTGTCATGATATTTTTAACACAAATTCTTTTTCTTTTATTTTTATTTTATGCTCTCCTATTTCTTTAATTGATTTATCTAATTCAATTATTTCTTCCGGAATCTCAATATTTTTTTCCTTTTTTAAAATCTCTGAAATTCTTTTTTTAGTAATCCCTTTAAAAAGATGACCCTTTTCATTGGTTTTTTCTTTCAGGAAAATTTCTATTCCATTTAAGGCTTCTAGATTTTTTTCTAAAATAGTTTTTTGGGTTTCTTTTAATTCTTCCGCTTGCTTTTTTTGTTTTTCAGCTAATTGAATATTTTGCGTATTAGCTTCCTGCGCTAATTTTCTTGGAAAAAGAAAATTGCGAGCATAACCGTCGCTGACGTTTTTAATATCATGTTTTTTGCCTACATTGGGCACATTATTTAATAAAATCACTTTCATTGATTTAGTAATTGAATAGCCTTTTCCATTTGAGGATCTTTGTCGGCCTTAAAATCTTCTTCTGTTAATTTGGCTTCAAAATCAGGAGCTAAGCCTTCATCTGAAATAGAACGATCATTGGGTGTTAACCATTTAGCAATAGTAATTTTTAAGGAAGTGTCAGGGGTAATCTGCACTAATTCTTGAACTGAACCCTTGCCAAATGTTTTTTCTCCCACGAGCTTAGCAATACCATGTTCTTGCAATGCACCGGCCATAATTTCTGATGCTGAAGCTGTGCCTTTATTAACTAAAACAACCATAGGCAAATTATCAAAAATATCATAGCCCTTGCTTCTATAAATTTCTTCATTGCCATCAGCAAATTTTTCTTTAACAACAATTTTCCCGGCTGGCAAAAACCAGCTGGAATTTTCAACAGCTAATTCAAGATATCCACCAGGATTATTTCTTAAGTCTAAAATCAATTTACTGTTTCCGGAATTTATAAATTCTCTAAGAGCATTTCTAAAGGCGCTGGCTGAATTGCCGGCAAAGTTGTAAAGTTTTATAACAAAAATTCCGTTTGGCTTTGTCTCTGTATCTAAAACAGGGATTTGTATAATATCTCTGGTTATACTTATTTCTAAAGATTTTTCCTGATCATCTCTCATTATTATCAGTTTAACTTCTGTGCCTCTCGGTCCTCTAATTATTTGAGCTGCCTGATCAGCAGTCATATCAATTGTTGATTTGTCGCCAATTTTAATAATTTTATCTCCGGCTTTTATACCGGCTTTTTCTGCTGGTGTTCCTTTTAATGGAGAAACAACAATTAAAATTCCATTTTTAACAGCAATTTCCATTCCCACTCCTTCAAAATCTCCGCTTATGTTTTCTTTAAAAAGTTTTGATTCTTCCGGCGGAAAAAACATAGTGTAAGGATCGCCCAAAGAATCTACCATGCCCTGAACAGCTCCCCAGACTCGTTTTTGGTTGTCCAAATTATCCTTAGAAACATATTTAGAATTAATTTCATTCCAGACCACCCAAAAAGGAGAAAAATCAACTTCAGCCGGTTTGGGGGTTTCTTTATTAAAAAGTTCTGTTACTTTTTCCACAGCCGGCCGTTGGTAATAACCAAAAAAAGCGCCACTGCTAAAAACACCGGCAAGAAGCGCAATAGCCACAGCAACATAGATAATTTTCTTTAACATACTCACATTATCCATTATCTCAAATTATATTCCTTTCGTAAAGTGGAAAGATTCTGCCCATTTTTTATGGCTTGACGGATTTCGCGAAATAAATTTTTGTAGAATTTAATATTGTGGATGGTGGCTAAACGTTGAGCTTTAAGTCTGTCTTTTTTATAAATAACGGCCAGTGGTTTAAATTTTTTAATATTAATCTTACCTTTTTTAGTATAAATAATTCCATGACGAGCTTCGCGCGCAGGAATCACGCAATCAAATAAATCAATCCCTTGTTCTACCGCTGTAAAAATATCTTTTATTTTGCCAATACCTAAAAGATGGCGCGGTTTTTCTCTAGGCAGACCGCTCAATGCCCAACCAATAATTTTTTTCATTTGTTTTTCTCCAAAAGATCCGCCGATTCCAAATCCGTCAAAATCAAGCGAGCCGATAAATCGCGAGGATTTTTTTCGCAAATCTTCATAAATCCCGCCCTGCACAATTCCAAAAAGACTTGGAGACTCAGTCTCCAAGTGGACATTAAGTGTCTTGTGCGCTTTCAAGCATTTTACAGCCCAGTCATTTGTGCGTTTTAACGCTTCAAGATTATATTTATGATTATGATACGGAGAAGTGCATTCATCAAAAACAAAAATAATATTAGCGCCAATATCATGCTGAATCTGAATTGATTTCTTTGGAGTCAATTTATATTTTTTATTGTTGTATTTAAAAATTACTCCGTCATCGCTAATTTTTACAGGATTGTCTGCTTTCAATTTCCTATTTTCTACTTTCTTGTTTGCAATTTTGCCAGTGCCATGCATCTTGCCGAATCCTAAACTAAAAACTTGAAACCCTCCGCTGTCAGTCATCATGGGAATTTTGTGTCCAAAAAATTTATGAATCCCACCCGCTTTTTTGATTTCAGGAACTTTTTTATTAACCCAAAGATGAAAAGTATTGGCAATCATTAAATCCGGATCAGCTTTTTTATGGTCTGCCTTATTTAAAAGTTTAATTTGGCCATGCGTAGCCACAAAAGCTAAATTAGGCGTTTTAATCTCGCCATGCGGAGTTTTCAACACCCCTACTCTTGCCTTCTTATAGTATTTTTCCACTTTGAAATTAGTTTTGCCCATAAGAATTATGTTATAATAAATACAGTATGATATCCACTTATAAGCATAATAATTTGACCTGGATTGATTTGGAATTGCCGACGACTGAAGAGGTCAAATCTTTAATGAATAAATATTCCCTGCATCCTTTAGTGGCAGAAGAGCTTTTAAAGCCGACTTTGAGGCCGAAGGTTGATATTAATAAAGAAACCATTTATTTGATTCTGCACTTCCCTATTTATAACAATACCAAACGCGAATACCAAAACTGCGAGATTGATTTTATTTTAGGCAAGAATTTTCTTATAACTGTTCATTACTGCAGTATTCTTCCTCTTTTTGAACTGGCAAAAATTTTTGAAGCTGAAGGCATGCTTGGAGAAAAAACTCTTTCGCGCAGTAGCGGAGTTCTTTTTTTTCATGTCATCAGACAACTTTATCTTTTTTCAGAAAACCAACTAGGAATTATTCAAACAAAAATTGATGACATAAGTAA
Organism: Patescibacteria group bacterium; assembly: GCA_018901555.1. Taxonomy (GTDB): domain Bacteria; phylum Patescibacteriota; class Minisyncoccia; order UBA9983; family UBA9983; genus JAHIER01. Next base: position 3,095 of record JAHIER010000025.1, on the reverse strand, counting down.
TAGAATGTTTGAGAAAAAATCAACCCTTTATGATTTAGTCAGAAAAATTTCTCATACCAGAATAGAAATTCTTAATTTCCAAAGAATTATAAAATTTCACAAAGAAGTTTTTGGCTCTCTTGAATTTATTGCTTTAAAAAAATATGGCAATGATTTTTCTCATTATCTAAATAATATAAATGGAGAATATCTTAAACTTTGGAATCTGGTGGAAATGTACCGAATCAACATAGAATCTCTTCAGCAAACTATAGATTCTTTGCTTTCCCATCGCGCCAATGACATTATGAAAGTTTTAACTATTATGGCTTTTGTCACTTTCCCTCTTATGTTAATTACAAGTATGTTTGGTATGAACACTTCATGGTTGCCTGTTGTCGGCATTAAGGGAGATTTTTGGATAATAATTGGAGTTATGGCTACTTGCACTTTTAGCATGTTTATTTTCTTTAAACGCAAAAAATGGCTCTAAAATTATACAACACACTATCTCTTAAAAAAGAAGAATTTAAACCGCTAAAAAATAAAAAAGTCGGACTTTATACTTGTGGTCCGACTGTTTATAATTTTGTTCATATTGGCAATCTGCGCACTTTTATTTTTGAAGATATTCTGCGCCGGACTTTGGAACATAATAATTATCAAGTTAAACATGTAATGAATATTACTGATGTCGGTCATTTAGTTTCTGATGAAAATGAGGGGGAAGATAAAATAGAAAAATCCGCCCGGGAGCAGAAAAAAACCGCATGGGACATCGCAAAATTTTATACTCAAGAATTTAAAAAAGACATTGCTGATTTAAATATTGAGCCGGCTCAAATAATGCCTAGAGCGACTGACCATATAAAAGAACAAATGGCCTTAATAAAAATTTTAGAAAAAAAAGGATTTACATATAAAACTTCTGATGGAATTTATTTTGATACTTCTAAATTTAAAAAATACGGCAAATTGGGCAAGGTTAACATAAAGGGACTGAAAGCCGGCGCCCGTATTAAAAAGGGAGATAAAAAGCATCATACTGATTTTGCGTTATGGAAATTTTCTCCTCAACTCGGCTCAAGACAAGCACACCGCCAAATGGAATGGTCCAGCCCTTGGGGTATTGGTTTTCCTGGCTGGCATATTGAATGTTCTGCCATGGCTGTTAAATATTTAAGCCAGCCGTTTGATATTCACACCGGCGGTATAGATCATATTCCTATTCATCATCAGAATGAAATTGCGCAGTCAGAAGGAGCTTATGACAAGCCATTAGCTAATTATTGGATGCATGGAGAATTTTTAGTTATAGATAAAAAGAAAATGGCCAAATCAGAAAGCAATTTTATTACTTTAAAAATATTAAAAGAACAGGGATATCATCCTCTTGTTTATCGTTTTTTTGTTTTAAACGCGCACTATCGAACTCAACTTAATTTTTCTTGGGAAGCAATGGAAAGCGCGCAAGCTGGATTAGAACATTTGTATAATCAAGTATCAAATCTAAAATCTAAAAACTTAAAACTTACTAGTAAAAATATTGATAAAAAATTTAAACAAAAATTTCTTAATGCTATTAATGATGATTTAAATACGCCAAAAGCATTAGCAGTGATGCAAGAATTATTAAAATCTCGTCTGGTTACTGACGACTGTAAGCTGGCTACTATTCTGGATTTTGACAAAATTTTAGGATTAAAAATAAAAGAAAGTTTAGTATCAATAAAAATTCCGGAAAAAATAAAAAAAATAGCTGAAGAGCGCTTGGAAGCGCGACAAAACAAAGATTGGAATAAATCTGACATTTTACGCAAAAAAATAAACCAGCTTGGCTTCAAAATTAAAGACACTAAAGACGGCTACACTCTCAAGAAATCCTAGAATTAATCCTATAGCAATTTTATTGATAAAATATTATAGTATGACTATGTCTGAAAAACCTCAAAAAACCAGCGCAAGGATTCCTCCACATGACGAAGAAGCTGAAAAATCGGTTTTGGGAGCTTTGATGCTGGATAATAACGGCATAAACATTGTAGTGGATATTATTCAGCCGGAGGATTTTTATAGCCAGAAACATTCTATTATCTATGCAGTAATGCTGGAGCTTTATGAAAAACATGAACCTATTGATGTTCTTTCGGTTTCCTCTCGTCTTAAAGAAAGGAAGTTCACTAAGCAATCTGGCGGAAATTCTTATATTACTGATCTGGTTAATAGTGTGGCCACTGCTTCTAATGTCAAACATTACTCTGAAATTGTGCGCAAGAAAAAAATTCTTAGAGACCTGATAGAATCCTCGTCTCATATTTCTCATTTGGGCTTTAATGAAGAAGATGACATTGAATTATTGCTGGATGAAGCAGAGAGAAAAATCTTCAGTATTGCCAGATATTCTGTTAAACAAAAATTCCAAAGCGTTAAAAGCGCCCTGACTGAAGCTTGGGAAAGAATAGATCGCCTTCATAAATCCACTGATGAGCTTAGAGGCATTCCAACCGGTTTCAGCGGTTTGGATAATCTTTTAGCAGGATTACAGAAATCAGATTTAATAATTTTAGCTGCTCGTCCTTCTATGGGTAAAACTGCTTTAGCTTTGGATATTGCCCGCAATGTGGCAAAAAAAGGACACGCTGTTGGAATTTTTAGTTTAGAAATGTCTTCTCAACAACTAGTTGATCGTTTGCTGGTGGCTGAAGCCAAAGTTGATTCATGGAAACTCAGGACAGGCCGGCTTTCACGGGATGAAGATTTTGCAAAAATTAGTATGGCCCTAGATACACTTTCCCAGTCCCCTATTTTTATTGATGACGAACCATCAAAAAATATTTTACAGATGCGCGCTATGGCTAGAAGATTGCAGGCTGAACATGGCAATCTAGGCCTTATTATTGTTGATTATATTCAATTAGTTAATCCCAGACAAAAAGTTGAAAGTATGGTTCAGCAAATGACAGAAATTTCACGTTCCTTAAAGGCTTTAGCCAAAGAGCTGGATGTGCCTATTTTGGCGCTTTCCCAACTTTCCAGGGCTGTTGAATCGCGCCATGACAAAAGACCTAAACTTCATGACTTGAGAGATTCCGGAAGTATTGAGCAGGATGCTGATG
>JAHIER010000024.1 GCA_018901555.1 Patescibacteria group bacterium | reverse complement strand
GGATGCAGATTCAATTGTTCAAACAATAGATTCGGTCGATTTTATAGACAATGTTGCCACCACCACGCCTAGCGGTTTGTGGTAGATAAAAATTATGGCAAAAATAAAACAAATGCACGAAGGATGCATAGGTTGTGGGACTTGCGCGGCTCTGTGCCCGAAATTTTGGGAATTAAAAGATGATGGCAAAGCGCATCTTAAGGGCGGAAAATTTGATGAAGAAAAAAAAGAATATGAATTGGAATTAGATGAATTAGAATGCAATCAAGAAGCCGCAGATAGTTGCCCGGTGCAAGTAATAAGAATAGAGTAAAAACAAATAACCGACTTACGATGTCGGTTTGATGGTATGGAGATTAAAATACGAAAAGCGAAATTGGAGGACGCAAAGCGGATTTTTTTAATTCAGAAAAAAACCAAAGAATTTATGACATCCGACGGTTCCAAATACGATTTTTTTGATCATGATGAGATTGAAGATTGGATCAGAAAAAGAAAAGACCAAATTGCCTTAGTAGCAGAAATTGATTCTCAAGTGGTCGGTTTTCTTTTGGCCCGGCTAGTTACTCGTTACTGGTGTTTGATTGAAGCGGTTTCCGTAGAGGGGAAATTCAGAAAAAATGGAATTGGCAAAAAACTTTTAGAGGAACTTTATAAAATTTTAAAAAAAGAGGATATTTATATTTATCAGGCCTTTGTGCGTTCGGACCTGAAGGCCCCGCAAAATTTTTGGAAAAAACAAGGCTTCAAGCCCCGTAAAACATTTACTTGGTTTGATAAAAGATTATAAGACATAGAAAAATTTTAAAAATCAACGTTGTCAACGTGGCACGTCAACGTGGCAGGTTGACATGATTTTTATCTTCCTGAGCGGGAGAGAATTGTCATTATGGTTTTGAGGATAATGGCAATTTCCAAAAGCAGAGATCTGTTTTTTATATAATAAAGATCGTATTGCAATTTTTCCACAGTATCTTCCACTGAAGCGCCATAGGGAAAATTAATTTGCGCCCAGCCGGATAACCCGGGTTTTATTAAGTGCCTCATTGAATAATGGGGTATTTGTTTTTCCAGTTCTTTTACAAATTCCGGCCTTTCCGGTCTTGGCCCGACAAAAGAAAGATCTCCTTTAAGAACATTTAAAATTTGAGGAAGTTCATCCAGTCTTGTTTTGCGCAGTAAATTGCCGACGAAAGTTATTCTGATGTCGTCTTTTTTTGCCCATTCTGCCCCATTTTTTTCTGCGTTAAAAACCATAGGTCGGAATTTAATTATTTCAAAAAGTTTTCCGTTCTTGCCAAATCTTTTTTGCCTGTAAAAAACCGGCCCTTGGCTGTTTATTTTTATGGCTAGAGCGATAAAAGGATAACTAATTGCAAATATAATAAAAAGTATAAGCGCAAAAACAACATCAAAGGCCCTTTTAGTTTTTTCAAAAGTTTGTTTGTTTATTTCCAAAAGATTTTCCAGAAACCAAGTTTTCCCAACAAGCGATACAGGAATTTTTCCAGTAACTAATTCATAAAATTTATCAAAATCAATCACAGTTTTGCCGGAACGGATAAATTCATAAAGCGATCGCACAGCATCTGAATTCTGTTTTGATTCTTTGGAAATAACAATTATGTCAGACTGGTTGATGTTGCTGACAGTTTCATAGCCCATTTGCGGACGGCCATTGATTAATTGTGCAAATTCGTTAATTTCTTTATCATCGCCCAGAAAAAAAATTTTTATTTTGGAGCTTTTGACGGCGGAATCAAATAAAATTCCCCTCCATGTCCAGATAAGAAGCCAGACAATAATGCCGTCCATAACCAGGTTTGTTTTTGGAGTAATGTTGAAAAAAGGAACCAGATAAAAAAGCACAACAGCTAGCAGGCCGGCCATAGCCATGGTTTTAAAAATACGATTTCTTAATTCTCTGATAGAAATAAATTTTTCAATATCATAAAGTCCGGCAATGTAAAAAATAATTATCCAGAGAAGATAAATTATTGCAAATGGCCAAAAATGAAGAAACCAGAACTCTTTTGAAGGCACAGAGCCGTAACGTATAGTTAAGGTAATAAAGAGAGCCAGATAAAACAGGAAGATATCGGCCAAAAAAAATAGAAATTTTTTGGAACGCATGCTATACATATGACAGTTTTTATGATAGCATAAAAATGTTATGGAGAAAAGTTTGAAAATTATAAGGCACATAACTCTGGCCGGGATTTTTATTTTGCCAATTACTGCTTTGGTAGTGACTGAATTTTTATTTTTTCCGTTTATAACAGGCAAGAATTTTTTCTTTAGAATTTTAACAGAAATTATTTTTGGTTGCTGGCTGGTTTTAGCGATTTATGATAAAAAATATCGCCCTCGATTTGCCAAAGGCGGAACATGGATTTTATATTTTTTAACTGCTTTTCTTTTTTTCTTGATTCTCTCAACTATTTTTGGCGCTAATCCTTATAGAAGTTTTTGGTCTAATTTTGAGCGAATGGAAGGACTGGTGACTTTTCTTCATTTATTTGCTTACTTTTTAATTTTAACTACAACTCTTAATAAAGAAAAACTTTGGAAAATTTTTTTTCATGTTTCCTTGGGAATCAGTTTGGTTGTAGCTTTTTACGGCCTGCTTCAACTGACCGGCACTTTGAGTATTCATCAAGGCGATGTACGACTTGATGCCACCTTGGGCAATGCTTCCTATCTTGCCATTTATATGATCTTTAATATTTTTATTGC
>JAHIER010000023.1 GCA_018901555.1 Patescibacteria group bacterium | reverse complement strand
TCGCTACTCGCTACTCGCTACTCGCTACTCACCATTTTCACCGCTCATGGCTGGACATTTAATGAAGTCAGACCGATATGGCAAATCGCTTTAATAAAATTTTTCAGTAAATTGACTTGCAAATTTTACGACAAAATAATTTGCGTTTCAGAATATGATTATCAAAGCGCAATAGACAACAATATCGCGCCAATAAAAAAATTAGCATTAATTCATAATGGAATCAAAATAGAAGAATATAGCTTTTTACCAAAAGAAGAAGCAAGAAAAATACTTGGACACTTAGTGTCCAAGTTGGACACTAAGTGTCCAGTAATTGGCACTATTGGTGAATTCACAAAGAATAAAGGGCACGCCTATTTGATTGAAGCGGCCAAAAATTTCCCTAATACAAAATTTGTCATCATTGGTTTTTGGCCGGAGAAAAATACTTATGAAAAACAAAAAAATGTTTTATTAATCGAAAATCTGCCAGATGCATCCAAATACCTCAAGGCGTTTGATATTTTTATTTTGCCATCGCTTAAAGAAGGACTGCCTTATGCGCTGTTAGAAGCCGGATTGGCAGAAATTCCGATTATTGCAACAAATGTCGGAGGCATTCCTGAAATAATAAATCCTTCGACAGGCTCAGGACAAGTTGGTATTTTAGTAAATCCTGCAAAATCTAAAGAACTAGCGGATGCAATTAAAAAATTAATTGACAGTCCGGAATTGAGAAAAATTCTTGCGCAAAATCTCTATCAAAAAATTATTTCGGAATTTTCTTTTGAAAAAATGTTAAGTAGAACTCTGGCGGTTTATCAGCAAGAAACCGATACTAGAAACAACCCCGACACCTAAGATTACCAGTAGCCATTTTTTCAAACTCCAAGAATTATTTTGACCAACACTAATAATACTTACGGTCTGTTGAGTATTTTCTTCGTTGTCGGAAACCGAGTTTCCGACAACGACATCGACAACTGTTGTCGATTTTGGTTCTGTGACAGCAATGTTGAACACCGAGTGTTCAACATCAACATCAACATCAACATTTAAAGAATATGAATAAGCCACTGATCCATTAGGGTATAAAATATCTGCCTTTTGATTATTTACAGATAATCCCGATATAAGCGAAGGGATAATCAATTCAGAGCTAGCTTTAATTAATGTAATTTCAGGAAATCTAAAAAATTTTTCATTAGCTCTTAAAAACCAACTGGAAAGATCAAGTTCATTTTTGGAATCATTTTTAAGTTTTATGTAGTCTTGATTAACCTCAATTATTTTTAATTGATTAGAAGAAACTTTTACCAATAACCTGTCCGAAGCAGAATATTTTCCTGAAGAAACATTAAGTACTGCTATGTATTCACCAGGATAATGATAGGCATGCAAAACATTCTGACCCTCTTTTTTAGAACCATCGCCAAAAGTCCAAATATATCTTGCGTTATCAAGTGGCTTTTTTTCTAAACCCAAAGTCCTGCCTGAAAATTTTATATCAGCGCCAGCAATAGCAATTTTGTCTTGTCCAGCTTCAGCAAAAATCTGCGGTTCAGTCGGCCACACAATTGAAGAACCGACATCGTAAGTCGGTTCTGGTTCACTAGCATCAGGCGACTGAACATTATCAGACACATCAGATACAATAATATTTTGATTTATAGACCAATTTATAATCCATTCTTCTCTAGGCCAACTGGCACATGATCTTGTTTCTTCAGCAGACCTTAACGCAATATTAACAGTTATAACATGATCACCAATTTCAGAATCTTTATAATAAAAACTGCGGTTTGCTGTTCCCTTGCTCATTGGTAATATATCGGCAAATTTCCATGTTGTATTACTAGAAGAAAATTCTCCTGTATTTGAATCAATCTTAATTTCAAGACAAGCGGTCTGAATAATATTTACAGAATTCCCATCAACATCCTGCGATTGAATAGTTATTTTTTCTGAAATTTCATTTGGTTTTATTGTCTGAATATCAGTAAGAAAAACAAAATTAGAGGTATCGCTTGCCAATACGATATTCACGCAAAGCAAAAAGATTGTAAATATTAAAAAATATTTCATTGTTCAAAACTAATTTTATCTCCTGGTTTTAACACTCCTTTTTTATTATTTTCTATTTCCGGTTCTGAATCTGAGGTTTTTATTTCCTCAAGAATTTTTCTTAATTCATCGAGTTCCGGCTCTCTTCTTTTTTTGCTCGGCTCGCTGTGAAACGAGCCTTCCAATTCTTTTAATGAAATTGACTGTTGATGATTATTTCGGAAAAATGGCCTGCCTTCCTGAAAAGATGGGGTTCTTCTTATCCCAAATGATTCCTTAGATTGCTCTTTTGGCGCCGGACGATGTGTTTTGCAAAATACCGGTCTATTACCATCCGGTTTAAAAGGAACATAGGTTCTTTTGTTGCAAACTGAACAATTGGCTTCATATAATTGTGGCTGTTCTTGATAAGAAATATGTGGCAAAGATTTTGAAATAGTTGTTGTTTTAGATCTTTCTTTTTCTGATTTTAATTCAGCATGCCATTCAGCAATTTTTTCCTCAACTGCCTCTCTTAAAGAAGCATACTTATTTCTTGAGCTAACAATAATTTCGTCAGCATGAGATTCTTCTGATATTTTTATTGGCGGCAAAGTTCTAGCAGAAAAAGGTCTGGAAGCCACGCCATCTATCATTAGCCTTAAATAAGTGCTGGCAAAACCAAGATTAACTATATCCTGCACCCCAAAATCCGGCTCAAATTCCTTTTCCAAAACTTCAGCATCATAAGCGCCGACCCGAAAAGTTATAAGTGTGCCAACGTTGCCGAAAACTGCATCGCGTACTTTCTCATCCATCTGAGCAATATATTGATGAGCGAGAACAAGATCAAGCCGGTACTTTCTAGCCTCTGATAAAATATCTTTAAATGATTCTGTGGCAAAATTTTGAAATTCATCAACATAAAGATAAAAATCCTTGCGTTCTTCATCAGAAACATCAACCCGGCTCATGGCTGCCAGATAAATTTTTGTAATAAGCATAGCTCCGATCAAACGAGAATTTTCTTCGCCAATTCTTCCTTTTGACAAATTCATAATAAAAATTTTCTTATTATCCATTAATTCTCTAATGTCAAAAGACGATTTTGATTGGCCAATAATATTTCTGATGATCGGATTAGAAATAAACTGTCCAACTTTGTTTTGAATAGCGGCGCCGGCCTCGGTCATAAAACGATCAGAGTATTTTGCAAATTCACCAACCCAAAAAGATTTAACAACTGGATCATTAACTTTAGAAATAACTTCATCTCTATAATCCTTATCCGAAAGCATTCTATTAATTCCCAAAAGCGTGGATTCTGGATATTCCAAAAGCGCCAAAATACAATTATTTAAAATATATTCCATGCGCGGAGACCAAACATCCGGCCAGATTTTTTTAAAAACTCCTAATAAACCATTAGCAACAAGGTGACGTTGAGTCGGATCAACATTTTCCATAACATTAAAGGCAATTGGATAATCCATATCATGAGGAGCAAAATATAAAACATCACCGATTCTATTTTCGGGTACAAACTTGAGCATTTTTTCTGCAAATTCTCCATGGGGATCAACAATACCGATTCCCTCTCCATTAATAATGTCCTGGATTGCCATATTCTCCAAAAGAGTCGTCTTCCCCATTCCAGTCTTACCGATAATATACACGTGCTTAGTGCGATCATGGCGTTTGATACCGAACTTTTTCTGTTCATTTCTAAAATTAGTCTCTGCAAAATAAGTTATATTATTATCTGGTGCCATTTGTATTTATTATACAATAAAACTTAGCTATTTAACATCCTGTCTATAATTTTATACGTATTCCCGTGCTTCAACAGCCCTAAATAAGAATTAATGGTTTCTAGGCTAGAGTTTGTCTTTACTCTTTTTACCATTCTTCTTTTGGTTTTAGTTCTTAAAATCCTATGGTCTGAAAAATTTATCCAGCCAAGAAAATCAACACCAGAATCAATGGTTTTTATTGAAATTTTCTTAAAATGTAATTTTAATTTAAGTTTATTATTTAGAAAATTTTTAACAGGCAGAATTACTTTTTCTAAAAATTTTCTATTTTTTGAAAAAATCACAAAATCATCGCAATATCTGATATAATACTTGATTTTTAATTCCTGCTTAATAAACTGGTCAAATTCATTCATATAAACATTAACAAAAAGCTGGCTGGTGAGATTGCCGAGCGGAAGGCCGACGCCTACCTTGGTTTTAAAACTATCAATCACGTTTTCCAAAAGCCACAAAATATTTTTATCTGCAATATGTTTTGATAAAATATTTTTTAATATTTTATGATTAATATTGGCAAAAAACTTCCTGATGTCACATTTTAAAACCCAACAAGTTCTGGTATTGTTTTTGCTAACTTTGTAATAGAAACTCCTAAATCTGTTTATGGCTTTATGTGTTCCTTTCTTCAATCTACAGGAAAAAGAGTCTGCTATGAATTTTCTGTCAAAATATGAATATAAAATCCTATAAATAGCGTGGTGAACTAACCTATCCCGCACTCTGGCTTTATGAATATCTCTGGGCTTGGGATCGTTTATCTTGAAGGCTTGATAGTTGCCATGTTTATATATTTTATTGGCAAGCTCGTTATGAAGTGATAAAATATTATCCATCAGATTAAACTGGAATTTCTGCACATCTTTTTTATTTCTCTTTCCTTTCAAAAATTCTTTCCAAGCCAACAACAGATTTTCAATAGAAATTATATCTAAATATTTAATTTTTACTTTTTTAACCATAAAACAATTTTATGAAAAATTTTCCTTCTTTTAACCCCCCGCCAAGCTTGCCTGTTATTAGCCGCACTATTACTATATATAAATTATGGCATGAATTTCTACTTAATTTCCCTAAGGGTTCCCGTTATTCTCTGGGTATAAAAATTGATAATTTAATTATAGAAACTGTGGAATTAATTTTAACTGCTAGCCGTCTGCCAAAAAACCAAAAACTCCCTTATTTGCAAAAAGCTAATAGTAAGCTGGATTTGCTTAAATTTTTTCTGCAATTAGCATGGGAAATAAAATCTTTAGATGATAGAAAATATATTATTCTCTCTGAACATTTAAATGAAATCGGTAGAATGCTGGGCGGTTGGCAAAGACAATTATCAAATTAAAACCCCGCAAGGAGCGGGGAAATAAAGAGATTTGCGAGAACCGCAGAAGGATCATTGATGTTCCAATCGTTCTCAAGCCAATTGTAGTTCCAGTTCCATCTGCCATCGTTCCAATAGAGGAAGAGCACGTTGCGATTGCCATTCGGACTCTGCAGAAACGTACAAAATATCGTCTAATCCACCGCCTTTTGATTACTCTCAAGGTTGAATCTAATCCGGAGTCTTTTTACTCCTTAATATTCTGCACCAAGTATCTTTATTT
>JAHIER010000022.1 GCA_018901555.1 Patescibacteria group bacterium | reverse complement strand
AATTTATATATTGGACACCAAGTTCCAACCGACATCGTAAGTCGGTTCAAAAAAATAATATGAAAAAAATAAAGTTATATATACCAATTTTAGTTTTAGCTCTTTTGGTTGGAACCAGTGTTGTATCAGCAAAAGATGATCCAAATGGTAATCCATTTCAGGCGCTTTGGGATGCTGTTAATTATTTACAAGAGCGAATGGATAATATTGAATTAATGCCTGGTCCTGAAGGTCTAGCAGGTCAACAAGGTGAAAAAGGAGATAAAGGTGATTCCGGAGAGCCAAGTTGGGATGAAAGTAGAGTAGTATCTCTTGAAAACAGAATAACGGAGTTGGAGGAATTGTTAAGTCAACCTATGCCTAGTCCTTCACCATCTTCAACTCCAAGTCCGTCTCCTACACCTACTCCCAATATTAGTTCTGTGAATTTAGAAGCAGATTTTGGGCAATATCTTTATATACCTGATTCTATTCAAACAGGATTAGATATTACGGGTGATTTAACATAAGAATGCTGGATCAAATTAGAAAGCCAGCCTTCTTTAAATAGTGGTTATCCGATAATGTCCAAATATCATTATTTAGAAAATGATCGTTCGTGGTTATGGAGATATGAAAATAATGAAAATATAAATGGGTTTATGTTTGTTGCTTCTTCTGACGGTAATGGAGGAGGTGGATTTGCGACAATGCCTCAAACTCTTAGCAGTGGTGTTTGGTATCATGTTGCTATGGTGTATGATGCTCTGGCTGGTTCAGTTGAATTTTTTGTTAATGGTTTCAGTATAGGTTCTGAAAAAGGAAGTTTGCCCAATAGTATATTAAACAGTTATTCTGGGTTTGCTATTGGAACTGCTAGTTCTGGAGATAACGGTTATTTTGATGGTTTGATTGATGATTGCAGAGTGTGGAATTATAAAAGATCTGTTTCAGAAATAGCTGATAATATGAATAACGAATTAGTTGGGAATGAAACTGGCTTAATGGGATATTGGAACTTCAATAATAATTTGCTTGATTTGAGTTCTAATCTAAATCATTTATCAAATATAAATTCTGCTGTTTTTTCTTCTGTTAAACCTTTCTAGGTAAAAATATCTATCATATTATTTAACTTACAAAGGTTTAACCTTCGTAAGTTGGAGAATTGGCAATTTTTTGGTAGAATGAAATAATATGGAAAAAAAGATTAATAAATTTATATATTGGACACCAAGGATTTTATCAATAATCTTCATACTATTTTTAGCCATGTTCTCTTTAGATGTTTATGATATCTTGGATTATAATAATTGCTGGACCAGCGTTTCTTATAGGAATTTTATTTGTTATTAATTGGCTTAAAAAACGAAACAATCAAAAGAATACTTTTATAAAATAAATTTTAACCTCATGACAACCGTTGACTCATAGGTTGTCATAGATTATTATTAATTTATATGAACAAAAGGATACTTTCTACAGTTGAGGTTGCTAAAATTTTAGGTATAAGTCGTCAGGCTGTGCTTAAAAAGATTCAAACCGGAGATATAAAAGCTGAAAAACAAGGCCGGAATTTTGTTATTAATTCAGGTCATGTCTCAGAAATTTTAGGCAAGGTTTTAACTAGTAAAAGAAAAAAAGAGATTGAAAGAGCCGTAGATAAAACTATTCGTGAATATGGCCAGACTCTTAAATTATTAGGCCAGGAATGACAATACAAAAAATTAAAGATGCTACAATCATGGCTATTAAAAAATTACTTAATACTTATTTAGTTGCTTTATAATTGAAAGAGTGTTAAGATAAAACAGGTTGAAGTTAACTAATTTAAATATTAAATATGGGAAATTTTAGAAGAGACAATCAAAAATTAGGCAGGAGTTTTAATAGCAGAGACAATGATAGGCCCGCTATGCATAAAGCTACTTGCAGTGAATGTAGCGTTATTTGCGAGGTTCCTTTCAGACCAACTGGAGAGCGTCCAGTCTTTTGTAGTAATTGTTTTAAAAAACAAAGCGGCGGCGGAGATAGATCTAGTAAATTTGGCGATAAAAGACGCGAAAGATCTGATTACGGAGACAGGCAAATGTATAATGTTGTTTGCGATAAATGCGGAAAAAATTGCCAAGTGCCGTTTAAACCTACAGCTGGCAAACCTATTTTTTGTGATTCTTGTTTTAAACAAGACGGAAGTGGAAGCGGAAGCGGAGGTGGAAGCAGGGATTCTGAAAAAATCATGGATCAAATCAATTTATTAAATGTTAAAATGGATAAGTTGATAGGAATATTAACACCCAAGTCTTCAATAGAAAAAACTGAAAAACCGAAAATTAAAAAGGTAAAAAAAGAAATAATAATCAAGAAAACAACCAAGAAAAAGAAATAAAAGTAAATTGATTGACATTAAGTATATAATATATTAAGATTGTAGTAATCAAATCATAACTGTAAGAAGGCCAGAGTCGGGGTTTGTCATACAGTAGTCTGTATTTGAATAGTTTTATTAACATAGTTTTTACACAAAAATGCAAAAAGGAACTGTTGCTCGTTTAACAGATCGCGGTTTTGGATTCATTACTCGTGAAGGTGAATCAAAAGATCTTTTTTTTCACTCAAATGAGTTGAAAAATGTCCAATTCAGCGAACTTCGTGAAGGCGATGAGCTTACTTTTGAAGTAGTGGAAGGTCCAAAAGGACTTAGCGCTACAAATATCAATAAAGCTTAAATTAAAAAAAAATACCTGGCCTATAGCTAGGTATTTTTTTTATTTAGTGTATAATTAAATTTATTATGGCAAAAAGAAGCACAGGTATAGGCAAGATGAAAAAGTCTCGTTCAAAAAAGACGAAAAAACGTCTTGCAACAAAATATGAAATGCTGGCTCTAAAAACCAGTAAAAGGCGAAAATAAAGTTTGTCATTTCATAACTATTGTGATGATAGTTTTTCCTTTAATAGGATTAGTTTTCGCTATTCCTAATTTTTTGGATATTTATAGCGGAGCAGGGTTAGGATTATAATTTTTTTAATTTTTTATTTTTTGGGGCGGCATTTTTGCCGGCAATATAGCCGGTAGTCCAGCAAATCTGAAGATTAAATCCTCCGCATGGGCCGTCAAGATTAATAATTTCTCCGGCAAAAAATAAATTTTTAACAATCTTTGATCTCATTGTTTTAAAATCTATTTCTTTTAACGATATTCCTCCGCTTGTCACAATGGCTCTTTCAAATCCAATTAATTCCTTTGGAGTCATTTTTATATTTTTTAATAAATTAACAAGCCGGCTCCTTTCTTCTTTTGTGATGCTATGAACTTTTTTGTCCGGATTTATTTTTGATAGATTTATAATGATTGGAATAAGTTTTTGCGGAAGCAGGTCATTTAGAGAATTTTTAAAAAGCTTATTTTGAAATTTTTGAAAATCTTTTTGAATTCTTTTATCTAATTCAAGAGCGCTCAATGCCGGTTTTAAGTCAAGACGCAGAATAGCTTCTCCTTTGTCTAATAGAGCGCCGACCTTCTTGCTTATATCAAGCGATATTGGTCCGCTTATGCCAAAATGCGTAAATAGCATTTCTCCAAAGCATTCAACGCTTTTCTCCTCATTTTGTTTTGCTTGTCCTGAGCCTTGCCAAAGAGTTAATTTTACATTTTTCAGGCTTAATCCCTGCGCGTCTTTAACCCAGCTCTCTTTTATTTTTATTGGCGTTAAAGATGGTTTTGGTTCTGAGATTGTGTGCCCTAATTTTTTAGCCCATAAATAACCGTCGCCGGTTGAACCGAGTCTAGGATAAGATTTTCCGCCAGTGCAGATAATATAATTATCTGCAAATATTTTTTCATTATCGCTGGTTGTTATATAAGATATTTTTCCGTCAATTTTTTGTTTGAAATCAGCAATAGTGGTGTTATAAATTATATTTACATTTTGCTTTTTTAAAAATTTAATTAATGCGTTCAAGACATCAGGCGCGCTGTCGCTTGAAGGGAATACTCTTTGCCCGCGTTCAATTTTTGTTTTTATTCCGAGATTTTCAAAAAAACTGATTGTATCTTTTGGCGCAAAAATAGAAAAAGGGGACAAGAGCGCTTTTCCTTCCTTGCCGTATTTTTCAGAAAGTTTGCGGTTATCAAATTCAGCATTTGTAATATTGCATCTTCCTTTGCCTGTTAATAAAAGTTTTTGCCCAAGTTTGCTGTTTTTTTCAAGAAGCGCGACGCTTGCTCCGTTTTGCGCGGCAATGCCGGCAGACATCATTCCAGCTGGTCCGCCTCCGATAATAACAACATCAAATTTTCGCGTATCATAATTATTCATCATATAATTAAATTCCGTAAGTAAGGTTAGCGCAGAAAAGAAACCCTAAAACTATTACTAAAATAAAAAGTGAAAGCACAATCCGCTTTTTGTTTTTGGAATCAAATAATTTTTTAATTAAATAAGCAAAGAGATAAGCAAAAAGCATTATTGAAAAAATCAGAGCCAGAAAATAACTGTACATAAAAAGCGGGCGGTTAATTGGGATAAAAGGCAGAAAATTTGCCAGCCAGCCGGCGATTAAAAAAGACGGAATAAATAATGAAAAATCCTTAGGTTTTTTGAATATCAATTTAATTAAAATCATAAAAAAGCCAACAACAACAGCCAGACTGGCCATAAGCCAAACGGTTAAATTGCCCATTAGCCAGATTTCTTGCTTGTCATTTAAGTCAACTGGATTTTTTTGCCAATAAAAAATCGGTTTCTGATTAATGGGCCAGTGATACCACTTGCTTTGAAATGGATGTGAAGAAGTGATCCCTTTGTTATAAAAAAACATTTTTTCATTTAGTTCGTAAAATTTCTTGGCGAAAGTTTCTTCTTTGAAATTTTGCGACATATAAGCATTGCCTGGTCCGGGATCTTTTAATAAAGAAAAATGAATTGCGAAAACAGCGGTATATAAAATAAAAGATAATATATAAACTGTTATTAATTTAATAAAAAATTCTTTCCACTTTTTGTTTTTAAATAATTGATATAAAGCGAGCAGGCCAATGGCAAAAATCATGGAAAATCCGGTCCATTTTATAGAATAACAGGTGCCTAAAGATAAACCGGATAAAATTATTAAAAACCATTTTTGCTTGCTATTTTTATTTTCTGATAATAAAAATAAATAAATAGCCAGAAATCCAAAAAATAAAAGAAAAATATCCAAAAGAGCAATGCGTGATTGAACAATTAATGAATTATCAAATAAAACCATAAAAGATGCAGCAAAAGCAGCAATGGGCAATTTTGTTAAAAACAATACCAGCAAATAAATTAGTAAAACAAAAAGAATACTCGCAATAACTGGCAAAAGACGGAGCATGAATAAATCATGAGCATCATAACCTTGCCCGATTTTACTGAAATCTTCTTGGGAGGCAACATTAGTTTTGCCGATTTTGGCCATGCCAGCAATGAGAAGTTTGCCCAAAGGCGGATGGATATCAAAATAATATTCATGAGTAAAATAGGCGCGGACAAAACTGCCGAAATGAACTTCGTCAAAAACCACTTCCGCAGGGTGGTTAAAATAGAAAAATCTGGTTATGATCGCCAGGGCAAGAAGAATTATAAGCAAGCTCTTTTTAGAAAACATATAATATATTATAATATATATATAAGTTAAAATAAAATATGGGAGCAGTTATAAAAACACCTCTTTTATGAGAGGTGTTTTTTAATTAATTCCTTTAGTTCATTTACATGATTTTCTTTGTCTTCAGCCATTTTGTTCCAAAAATTTTGGCATTCAGCGCATTCTTGAGAATCTTTAAGATAGTGATTTTTAATGCGCCAGAGACTTTTGTGTTCTTGGGTTAATTGAAGCATTAAGTTATAAATATGATTTTCCAGCATAATTTTTATTTTTTAAGGTTAATTTTTTCGACCCCGTGTTTAACTATATTTATTATATCATGGATTACAGTCGTGAAGTAGATTTTTCTTTTTTAGGGACTGTGTTATGATATAAATATATGAGACATTTTAATTTTAAAAAAATCGTTATTGCTCTAGCTATTATTATTGTTCTTAATCTCTTTTTTAATTACGGCATATCTACTTTTTATAAGGGCCCTCAATATGAGGATTTTTGCAAACCAGAAATTTTGTCAAAACAATACCAAGTTAAAGATGATTGTGATAATGTGGGCGGATTGTGGACTGATAATCATAATAAACCGCTTTATAATGAAAACATTGCTCAAGTGCCCGTAATGGATAAAAAAACAGAACCTTTGGGTTGGTGCGATGTGGAATATACTTGCAGAAAAGATTTTATATCAATTAATAATTTATATAATCGCAATGTTTTTATTATTTTAATTATTGCCGGCATTCTTTCCATTGTTGCAGGATTTTT
>JAHIER010000021.1 GCA_018901555.1 Patescibacteria group bacterium | reverse complement strand
TAGTGGATGATGATGAATTTATAAAAATTCTTTTTAAAGATATTTTTTGGGTGCATGGAGATGAAGATTTATATGATGTTAAAGTGGTTTCAACAATAGAAGAAGCCAGAAGATTAATGAATGATCCGGAAACATGCCCATGCATATTATTTTTAGATTTAATGCTTTCCGGGCCTAAAGAAAATTTTTCCTTAGATAAAAACGAAAGCCTTAAATTTTTGGAAGAAATTAAAAAAGATAAAAATAAAAAAGATATAACTATCGTTATATTTTCCGGTTATGGAGAAAAAGAAGTGGTTAAAAAAGCCGTAGAATTAGGCGCTGACAAGTTTTTAGTCAAAGGAGAATTTTTGCCAAAAGATTTAATTCAATTAGTAGATTCTTTTTCTGCAAAAAAGAAATAATTTTTAATTAAACAAACCCTATTTTTCTTTTTACCGCCTCCATAGTTTGCGAGGCGTTTTTCTTTGCTTCTTTTGCTCCTGATTCTAAAATAGATTTTATTAAAGAAGGATTATTTTCAATTTCTTTAAATCTTTTTTGCAAGGGCGCCAGTTTATTGATAATAATTTCCGCCAGGTCTTTTTTGAATTCCGCATATCCTTTATCTTTATATATTTTTTCAATTTCTTTTATGGGCTTTTCAAAAAACAAGCTATAAATTGTTAAAAGATTAGAAACAGCTGGCTTCTTTTTTTCATCATATTTAATTTCCTTGCCGGAATCAGTCACGGCTGTTTTTATTTTTTTGCTGATTTCTTCCGGTATATCAAGTAAGGAAATATATGTTTTTTCTCCGTGAGATTTAGACATTTTTTTATCCGGATTTTGTAAAGAGAAAATTTTTGATTCTTTTTGAAGAATAGTTTTTGGTTCAGGAAAAATATTGCCGAATCTGCTATTAAATTTTCTGGCAATTTCGCGTGTAATTTCAAGATGAGGTTCTTGATCTTTGCCTACAGGCACATGAGTGGCTTTGTAAACTAAAATATCAGCAGCCTGAAGCACGGGATAAGCCAACAGGCCCAGATTATTTTTTATAAGATTGGAAGTTTCTTCTTTCATTTCTTTGTATGTAGGATTAAGTTCTAACATTGGTACAGGAGTTATCATAGACAGAATAATAGCAAGTTCAGAATGTTCCGGAATTTGAGATTGGATAAAAATTGTTGATTTTTGTGGGTTAATACCAGCAGCTAGATACATAGTAGCTAAAGATAGAGAATCTTTGCCAATATTTTTAGTGTGTTTTAGAGTTGTTAGAGCATGTAAATCAGCGATCATAAGAAAAAGCCGGCTACCTTCGTTTTGCAGTTTTAGAAGTTCTGGAATTACTCCAAAATAGTGGCCTAAATGCAGAGTGCCAGTAGGTCTCATTCCGGTTAATATAACTTTTTCCATTTCCATAGTTTTTTTATAATAACAGAATTAAACTTCAATTAAAACTGTTAAAACCATAGGCCTTCTTTTGGTTTTTTGAAATAGAAATTTCCCAATTTTTTCAACTAATAATTCTTTGACATAAGACATGTTAATTGGATGCATTTTGCCTGTTGCTTCCTCAACAGTTTTTCTGATTAAGTGTCTGGTCTGGTGTAATAATTCTTGGGATTCGCGGAGATAAATAAATCCCCGGGAAATAATATCTGGAGAGTTTCTTACTTTGCCTGTTTGAGAATCAATAACTGTTATAACCACAAAAATTCCATCTTGGGCCAGCATTTGCCTGTCTCTTAAAACGATTTCTTTGACATCGCCAACGCCTAATCCGTCAACCATAACATAGTTTGCCGGAGCGGTTTCTTTTAAGGTAAAAATTTTTCTGGCATCAGTTTCTATGATTACACCGTTATTCATTGGCACAACTATATTTTCTGCTGGCATACCAACAGACTGTGCAAGATCCGAATTGGTTTTTAACATAAAATAATATCCATGAACGGGAATAAAAAATTTCGGCCTGATCATTTTAATCATCATTTTCAGTTCTTCTTGATATGCATGACCGCTGGCATGAACATCAGCCACTTTATAGTGAATAATTTTTGCTCCTTGGCGCGCCAAGTTATCTTTTAAGGTTTGGATACTTCTTTCATTGCCTGGAATAACTGATGAAGAAAGAACAATAGTATCGCCATTCCTGATTTTTATATGTTTATGTTTGCGATTGGCTATTCGCATCATAGCGGCTCTTTCTTCTCCTTGCGCGCCGGTGCAGATAGCAATGATTTTTTCCGACGGATAATCATCTATGTTTTCAACTGGCACAAAGAGCTGTTTTTTGGGATTAAAAATTTTAAGCTGACCGGCAATTTCAATATTGGTTTTTATGCTGTAGCCATCAATTATAACTTTTCGTCCTAGTTTTTCGGCAATTCTTGCAATCTCAATAATCCTTTCAATCAAAGAAGCAAAAGTTCCTATAATAATTCTCCCCTTAGCTTCTTTGAATATTTTTTCCAGATTTTCTTGAACAGTTTTTTCAGAAATAGAAAATCCCGGCTGTTCAGCATTAGTGCTTTCCATTAAAAGAAGAAGATTTTTCTGTTTTCCTAATTCAATAAATTGTTTTACATGAAGAGGGTTGCCTTTGCTGTCTCTTTCTATTTTAAAATCACCGGGATAAATAATATTTCCCAAAGGGGTTTCTATAATTGTGCCTATGGCGTCTGGAATAGTATGCGTAATTTCAAAAAAATTTAATTTGAGATCAGAGCTTAATTTTATTTTTTGATTAGGTTTAACTTCTTCTATGTGAAGTTTTGGCACATGAGAAAATTCTTCCTGCCTTTTCATAATCATGGCTTTGGTTAATTGAGTTGTGTAGATAATAGGATTTCCTAATTTATCCATTAAATAGGGAATAGCGCCAACATGATCAAGATGACCATGACTTATTACCAAACCTCGTATTTTATTTTTTTTGCTTTCTAAATATTTGGTATTAGGAATTATATAATCAATACCAGGAGTAACTTCTTCTGGGAATTGCAGTCCGGCATCAATAATAACAATATCGTTTCCGTATTCTACGATAGTCATGTTTCTGCCGATTTCTTCGACCCCGCCAAGAGGAATAATTCGGACCCTCTTTCCGTCCGTTGAGTGCGTTATTTTTTGCATATATTTCATATGTGTCGGAGAGGAGACTTGAACTCCTATGGGTTTCCCCACACGGCTCTGAACCGTGCGCGTCTGCCTGTTTCGCCACTCCGACTTTTTAAATTCTCTCATATAAATTATTAATTATTAAAAGATTTGAATATTTTTCCGGGTTGCTTAAAAAATTCAGATCTTCCAGTTCTTTAGGCAATTTTTTAGGTTTTAATTTTATTGGTTCCGGGACTTTTTTATAGTTTTTATTTTTTTCAAAAAATATCTTTTTATTCACATCTCTTTTTGCAACATAACAAAATCCATTTAAATCTTTTATATCTTGATAAAGATTTTCTACAGATTTACTTATCCAGTTAGAAAGAAGGAGACTCTCTTTTTCTTGCGGATTTATATTACAAAAACCAAAATTTTTAAGTACTATTAATTTCTGACCTTTTTCAGCCTCGATGATATAAACTTCCTCTATTTCATCAGGATTTTTATCTTCTTTTTGCATTATTACAAGTGTTTTGCCTTTTATTACTTCAAAAAGTTCAACATATCCTATTGTATGATAATGCCCGAATGTTCTGGGAAGAATTTCATTTGATGTTGGATAAATTAAGGTTAAGTCATATCTTAATTCTCCATGTTCATCAACGTTTCTGCAGACATCATAGCCTTTTTTGTGTTCTAATTTTCCGTTTTTACAAAAATTTTCCATTGATAATTTATCTCGTGATACATCTAGGAATTTTTCTTTGGTAGATTTTGTCTCTATGGTCAATGATATGAATAAAAATTTTGTTTTCGCGATAATCTATTTCATAAACAACGCGCCAATCCCCGATTCTGAATTTAAAAAATCCATGCCATTCTTCTTGCAATGGGAGAGGGCTTATCTGACTGAAGTTATTTCTGAACCATTTTAATTTTTTTAAAATTCTTATTCTAATTTGAGAATTTAGTTTTTCTAAATCCTTTCTGGCTTCATCGGTAAGCGCGAATTCAAAATTTTCCATGTGGCGCAAATTAAATGCGGTATTTTTTTAAAATATTATCTAATTTATGCACTCCGCCTTTATTTTTTGATTCTAAAGATTTTTTCAATCTTTTAACAAAATTTGGCTTTAATTTTAACCGATATTCTGGATCAGTAAAAATTTCCCTAAAAACAGAGATAACGTTTTTTCTTACTAATGTTTCAATATTTTTATTTTGAATAGAAGCAGTTTTCATATTATTATTCTTAATAATAAACCCTTTGTTTTCTTAAGTCAACCTTTATAATATTTGACGATTTCGTGTCAGATTTATTTACTAAAAAATAAACACCAAATTAAAACCCCAAGTGCTTTTTGGCTTTTTTAAATTTTAATTTTCCGTTTTCACAAAAATTTTCCATATTTTACTTGTTTTAATATACCATTTATAGACTTGAGCGAATCTTTCAGAAGAAGTTGTAATACTTTCAAGTTCCCTGACTCCATTAAGTGATTGCGGCACCACATAAACAAAATAAGGAGAATATAAAAATATAGCAGGAACATCTTTTTCAACTTCTTCTTGGAATTGTAAATAAATTTCTTTTCTTTCCTCTTTGTCAGAAATAGTCCGGGCTTTTTCAAGAAGTTTATCAGCATTTATATTGGCATAAAGAGCGATGTTTAGTCCGGGATCGTTTCTTTGGGAAGAATGCCAAAAAACAAAAGGATCAGGATCTCTGCCAACTATTTCGCCAAAAAGAATAGCATCATATTTTCTGGGCCTGATGACATTTTGATTTAAATCTCCTATTTCAAATATTTTTATATTAACTTTTGCTCCGATTGCTTCCCACATGGATTTTATAAGTTCAGCGGTTTGTTTTAGTTCAGGCATATTAGAAGTAGCAATAGAAAATTCAAGAATAATAATTTCTTTTTTGTCCTTTTTTTCTAAGATTCCGGTTTCTTCATTTAATTTCCATCCATTTTTTAATAAGAGTTCTTTTGCTTTTTCTATGGAAAAAATATCTCCTCCATATTCCTTAGCTCCAAAAACGCCATGCGGTATAGGCGAGTCAATTTCAGATCCAAGACCCTTTAACACTTCATCTATTATTTTTTTCTTGTCCGTGGCTAAATTTAGGGCTTGTCTGACCTCGTTTTGCGTAAAGACTTTTGAATTATTTTGATTAAAAAATATTCCAAATACTCTTGGCAGATAAAAGACTTCTAATTTTCCGTCTTTTCTTTTTATGTTTTCCAGCGTTTGAGGACTGATAGCGCTTAGACTGTTAACGTCTCCTTTTTGATAAGCCTCTATCAATTTTTCTTCTGATGCATAAAATTTTAAGTCAATTTCTTTTATATATGGCTGGCCCAAGGCAAATTTTTTATTAGACACCAAATAATAAGTTTTTATTATGCCAGAAGAATCTTTATCTACACTTTTTATTTTAAATGGCCCTGATCCTATAGGATTAATGTTTAATTCACTAAATGTCATTAGCTCGGAGGAAGCGTCTTTCCAAAGGTGTTGAGGTAAAATTCCTAAAATAGTATTTTCTAAAAAGGGAGTATAGGATTTTTCTAAAATGAATTTAACAGTACGATCATCTATTTTTTCCACAATAACTCCTTCCCAGCCGGCTCTTTTCGGGCTTTTAAGAATCGGATCTTTTGCTTGTTGTATGGTAAAAATAATATCATCAACTATTATTTGTTCTCCATCGTGCCAAACAAGGTCAGGTTTTAAAATAAAAGTATATTCCAGGCCGTCTTTAGAAACATCATATTTTTCAGCCAAATCCAGTTCTAAACCGCCACTGCTGTCTGGCCTCATAAGTCCTGAATAAATTAATGAGGTCATATCTCTGTCAGCATCAGAAATTGCCAGTAAGGGATTTATGAATCGCGGAGTCCCAAGGATCCCTTCGGTTATAATCCCGCCATTATCAGGCACAGTAATAGAAATTTTGTCGTTAACTTTATAAATAAGCACTCCAGCGCTTAAAATAAAGATAATAAAAAGAATAAAAAAGATACGTTTTTCATTACGACCGAGATTTTTTATTGCGCAAAAAATCTCTTGCAATGAAGGCGTATTTATGCGCTTTTTTAAGAATGAGAAAATATCTTTCATTAATATTTATTTTAAGAGCAATGCCACTATACTAGTGACGGCAAAAAGAATAGAGGCAATAATAGTAGTTCTAAATAAGATTTTTTCAAACCCTCTTTTTGTGTGATAAGAATCACCGCCCCCTCCAAAAGCAGATCCAAGACCACCGCCTCTTTGCTGGAGCAGAATAGCCACTATGATAATTACAGAAATTATTATTTGAATAATTGGTAAAATATTAGTTAAAACAGACATTATTAAATATTGTACGCTAATTCAGAAAAAAAACAACCCCGACACACAGCCGGGGATTAGTTTCTATTTTTTATCTCTTCTAAACTTCATTTCTGATTTCAGGGCGTTTATGTCAGACCTTTCTTTTCTAATCGCGGTTTCTATTTTTTCAAAAGATTCTCTTGATTCTTTATAATCTAATCGTGAGCGTATCT
>JAHIER010000020.1 GCA_018901555.1 Patescibacteria group bacterium | reverse complement strand
TGGCAAAACACCGGATAATATAATTGCTTATCGTCCAATGAAAGATGGGGTGATTGCTGATTATCGAGTGACTGAAGCCATGCTTAGTTATTATATTTCTAAATCATTGGGCAAGTGGAATTTTTTCAAGCCCGAAGTAATGGTTTCTGTGCCAGCTGGTGTTACTTCAACAGAGAGAAGAGCTGTTATTGAAGCGACTATTAAGGCTGGAGCCAAATCAGCTTATGTTATTAAGGAGCCGATTTTAGCGGCTATTGGCGCCGGCATACCTATTTATGAACCGTCTGGTCATATGATTGTTGATATTGGCGGAGGCACTACGGACGCGGCAGTTATTTCTTTGGGTGGTATAGTTGCTTCTACTTCTATTAAGGTGGCTGGCAGTAAAATTGATCAGGCTATTGCTGATTATATAAAAAAGAATTTTAATCTGGCTATTGGAGAGAAAACTGCAGAAGATATAAAAATTGGAATAGCTTCAGCTGTGCCTATTGAAGAAGAAATGACTTATAAAATTAAAGGCAGAGATTTTTTGAGCGGTTTGCCGAGAACAACGGAAATTACCACTAATGAAATCGTTAAGGCTATTGAGGCTGAGCTTAAAGATATGATGAAAGCTATAAAATCTGTTTTACAGGATACTCCGCCGGAACTAGCTTCAGATATTATTGATAATGGTATTACTATGACTGGCGGAACTTCTTTATTAAAAAATATGGATGAATTGGTTTTTAGATCTACTGGCGTGAAAGCGCGCGTGGCTGAAGACGCTTTGCTTTGCGTGGCTAAAGGTACGGGCGTTGCTCTAGATCATCTCGACATCTACAAAAAAAGCATTATTGCTAAGCGATAAGTTTTTTGAGAATTTGGATGTCATTAATCATGCCAGGATAATCGGTTTCGCAAATGAGATCGATTTTTTGTTTTTTTGCGAATTGAGCAATTTTTTTAAATCCTTCCAACCCGATTTTTCCTTTACCGATGTGTTCATGCCGGTCTTTATGCGAGCCACAATCTGAAGCGCTGTCATTAGCATGAATCAGTTTTACATTTTTTAACCCCACGGTTTTATCTAAAATTTTTATATTTTCCTCAAATTTATTTTTCCAATCATATCCAGAAGCAAAGCTGTGTTGGGTATCAAGACATATGCCAGCCAAGAATTTACTTTTTACAGATTTTAAAATTTTTCCTAAATCTTCAAATTTACTGCCAATAATTTTACCAGCTCCAGCGCTGTTTTCTAAAAGTAATTGCGTTGAGCCGTGATAATCGTCAAGGATTTTTTTCAAACCGCTAACAACTTTTTTCAGAGATTCTTTTTCTCCAAGTTCTTTGGCACTGCCTAAATGGGTCATGACATATTTAGCGCCCAAGAGGGAAGCGCGTTCCAGTTCGGTTCTGATTGCGTTAATAGAGCCATAATAGATTCTATTATTAGTTGAAGCGAGATTTATAAAGTAAGGAGTGTGGACATAGGTAGCTTTTAGTTTGTAGTTTGTAGTTTGTAGTTTGAATTCTTCTATTATTTTTTCAGTTAGAGGCGGGGTAGTTCCGCCTTGAGGCGAACGGGTAAAAATCTGCATTACTTCACAGCCAAATTTATGCGTCATCCCCGGCGTCTTATCAATCCCACCAGCTATAGAAACATGACATCCGACTTTAGACATATTTAAATTATATCTTAATTCTGCTAGATTGTATTTATGTCATTAAGTATAGGAATTGTCGGTCTGCCGAATGTGGGTAAATCCACGCTTTTTAAGGCTTTGACAAAAAAACAGGTGGATATAGAGAATTATCCTTTTTGCACTATTGATCCTAATGTGGGCGTGGTGCAGGTTCCGGATGAAAGATTACAAAAGCTTTCAGATTTTTCTCATTCTAAAAAAGTAGTGCCGGCTATTATTGAGTTTGTTGATATTGCCGGACTGGTTAAGGGCGCGGCAGAAGGCGAGGGCTTGGGCAATAAATTTTTATCTCATATCCGCGAAGTGGATGCTATTTGCGAAGTCGTGCGTGTATTCGAAAATTCTAAAATCACTCATGTTCATAATAAAATTGATCCAGAAAATGATATTGGTGTTATTGAAACAGAATTAATTTTGTCTGATTTAGAAACTGTTAATAAAAGAATGCAGAGTTTAGAAAAAGAAGTGCGTTCTTTAGACAAAGAATCTATAAAAAAAATGGAAATTGTTAAAAAAATAAAAACTGGGTTAGAATCTGGCAAAACTGCTTTAAATTCCGGATTGAATGAAGAAGAAATTTTATTAGTAAAAGATTTACATCTTCTAACTTTCAAGCCGATTCTTTATGTTTTTAATGATTCAGTTCTTGAAGAATTGACTCAATTCGGTCTGAAAGGAATTACT
>JAHIER010000019.1 GCA_018901555.1 Patescibacteria group bacterium | reverse complement strand
TCAATCGCAGTAAATCCTGCTCCAATTGCTCCGCTGGTAAGAGTGCCGACTGAAGCAAGGTTGGCCAAGGTTGTAATGGACGGCAAGGTGGTAGTTCCAGTCATTCTGATATCCCAATCATTGTTGGTAAAATGAGTTAAGTCTGAAATTTGAGATTCTGTGATTGATAAGCTTGGCAAAGATGAAATTAAAGCATGAGTTGTGGTTGCGTACCAGTTTGTTAAAGAAAAATAATTATCAGCAGTGATTGTGTCTGGAATCATTGCGTCAGTTATGCTGTTAGCGGGAAAATCAAGCCATGAAGAAATTTGGAGTCCAGCGCTTGTTAAATATGGAAAGGTTGAAGTTGCTGTTGTGGATGTGGCAGTAAAATAAGAAGAAGTCACATAATCATCAAACCACCCGCTACCCCCTACACTCAACTTGCTAAATGGCGAGGAAGTGCCGACGCCAAGATTGCCGTCCGCAGTAAAAGTAAATTGCTCAATGCCGGAATTGCTGAAGATTTGAAGATGGGGCAAAGTTTGAGCGTCAATGCCCCAGATAACCATTGAGGTGGTGGCAATATCAGTTGCCTGCACAGCCAGTTTTGCCATAGGCGTTGATGTGCCGACGCCGATATCGCCCTGCGTAATAACTTTATCTCCTACATTTATCTGTCCATTGATAACTATAGTATTGCCTCCCACTGTTAAATCGCCGGTGATATCAGTGTTCCCGCCGACATCTAAAGCGCCTGTGATAACGCCGCCTGATAAGGTAAGATAGTTTGACGCAGTGATGTCATCCGGTATCATGGCGTCTGTTAAGCCAGCTACTGTGCCGGAAAAAGTTGGGTTGGAAATAGTGACGCTTCCTAAATTATTTATTCTGTTAGTTAAAGCAATGCTGTGTTGGTTGGCATTAATCTGGGAAGCCAGTTCGTTTTTTAAGCCGGAGATTTGGTTTAGGATTTGGCTGTTGAGCTGGTTAAGTTTTGTATTAAGTTCTTCAGAAGTGAGGCCGGAAATTATTTTTTCAATAGTTTTTTCCACTACTGTTTTGACAACTGGATTTTGGATGACCACAACATCGGACGCTGGTTTAGCAACATCGGCAATATCCGATGTTGGCGACGCGCTTGGTGTCTGTACCGCGACAATCGATGTCTTTTGCCCAAATAATTCCTGCGCCAGTTCACTGATATTTTGAGGAGCCATAATCCACGCGTCAGCAACATCTTTTGTAAAATTGCCGACTGCTTCCATTCCGTTGTTAAAAAAACTAAAAAAGGAAACTGCCGTATTGCTAACGCCTGTGATTGTGTTAGCCATGTTAGTCGCCATGAAAGAGAGGTTGGGCTTAATGTTAATGTCAAACACCGAGTGTTTGACAAGTTCCGGCAAGGTGATTCTGTTATTAATATAAGCAATAGACTTACCGGGAATTTTGCCAATGCCACCCAAAATATTTCTTAGATCCTGAGCTAAAACATTTGAAGAAAAAATTGCGCTTTGATAAATTTCTGAAGCATTGCTTGAAATAGTTTCAAAAATTGAATCAGTAATGTCAAACACCGAGTGTTTGACAAAAGAAAAGTCGGGCTTAATGTTAATGTCAAACACCGAGTGTTTGACAAAAGTTTTGGGCAGATTAATTTTTATTTCCGGAATTTCTGGCAAAACTATTTTATCAGCATAAGAAATGGATAACATCACTCCTTGTTCTGTTTTTAATTCCAAGTATTCTAAAAAATTGACAGCGACTTCGGCGCCATTTTCTAAATTATTAAAAGCAATCTTAAGATTGTCGGAAACAAAAATTGCTGTTTCTTTGACGCCAGGCTCCAGCCAATCCGCATAAACAGATTTTATATTAGAGGAAAAAAAGATTAAAAATAAAATTAAAATAAGACCAGCTAATCCAGGACTCAAATCTTTAATAATTTGCGAACTTGGAATTTCTTTTGAATCATCGCGTGTCTTATTAATTAATTTTAAACTATTTATTTTTTTTATCTTAATTGCTTTTTTTTGATAAGAAATTAAATCATCAATACTAACAAACCAATCCCTGCCAATTCTTTTAGAATTAATTTTATTGGCACGGCAAAGCTGGCCAATATAATCTTTGGCATATCCTGAAATCTCGCTGGCTTTTTTTAAAGAAACCAGTATTTTACCAGAAAGCTGAATTTCCTCTTTTGTCATTTATTATCTTTATAATAACAAAAAAGAGGAATTATTACCCCCCCCATAACTGTGGATATCTCGTGATGACGAGATATCCATTAAATTCGTTGTTTTATGGCAATTTTTAAAGATTCTGGATTAATACTGCCTTTAGTTTCTTTCATGCCTTGGCCAACTAAAAATTGCATAGCGGTTTCCTTGCCTTTTTTATAATCTTCAATCACAATCGGATTTTCCTTAATTATTTTTTCTGCTAATTTATTTATAGCTGATTCATCGCTAATTTGCCTTAATCCAAGGTCTTCTATAATTTTGGACGGCTCCCCTCCTTTTTCTATCATTATACGCAAAACATCCTTGGCAACCCGGGAAGTAATCTCGTTTTTAGAAATCATGGAAATTAATTCGGCAAAATTTTCCGGAGTTAATAATAATTCGTCAAAAGTAAACAATTTTTCTTTCATGATTCCCTGCAAGTCTGAAATAAAATAATTAGCAACTAAAGCGATAAAATCGCCACTTGGGGGTTTCACCCCCAAGTCAGAAACAATTTCTTCAAAAAATTCTGCGCCTTTTTTATTCTGGATAATTATTTCTATTTGCTCATCTTTTAATTTATATTCTTTTTTAAATCTTTCTCTTTTCTGCTGTGGAAGTTCAACGCTCGGAAACTTAGTTTCCAGCTGGAAACTAAGTTTCCTTAAATCCAAGGACGGTAAGTCCGGCTCTGGAAAATATCTATAGTCATGGGATTCTTCTTTTTCTCTTTGAGAAAAAGTTATGCCCTTGTTTTCATTCCAACCTCTGGTCTCCTGAATTATCTTTCCACCTTCATCCAAAATTTCCGTTTGTCTTTCAATTTCATAATTTATAGCTTGCTCTACAGCTTTAAAAGAATTTAGATTTTTTATTTCAACCTTAGTTCCTAACAACCGACTTACGATGTCGTTTGCTTCACCGACATCGTAAGTCGGTTTTAATGAAATATTTGCCTCAACGCGCATCTGTCCTTTTTCCATATCAGCATCAGAAACATCCAAATAACGCAAAATTAATTGCAGTTCTTTGGCAAATTTACTGGCCTGCTCTCCAGATTTAATATCAGGTTCTGTTACCAATTCCATCAAAGGAACTCCAGCGCGATTAAAATCAACCAAACTTCCCTCTTTGCCATGAATTAATCTTCCTGTGTCTTCTTCTAAATGAATTCTTGTAATTTTTACTCCATTTAAGTCCCCTCCTTCTACTAAAGGATATTTGTATTGAGAAATTTGATATCCTTTAGGCAAGTCTGGATAAAAATAATTTTTGCGGTCAAATCTTGAATAGTCTGATAACTTCCCATTCAAGGCCTTGCCCGTTATTAAAACTTTTCTAACTGCTTCTTTATTAATAACCGGCAGAGTGCCTGGATGCGCCATGCAAATCGGACAAACATTTACATTTGGCTTCTTTTCATCAGAATCATTCAAGGAATCGCAAAACATCTTAGTTTTGGTTTTCAACTCTGCATGTATTTCCAATCCAATAGTCGGTTTATATTTCATAATCTTATTTTAACAAAAAATCGTCATATTTACGATTTATGCATTATCCCAATCCCCAGAAAATATGCCTGCTTGGCGCAAGATTTCTGAAATAAGATGTCTAGAAATATCACCACGATGAGGATTAGGAATACGGATTTTCAAATTTCCTTTCACCATAAATAAATGACGGCCACCTGAATAAGGACCGTCAAATCCTAAATTGCGAAATTTCTTAACTAAATTTCTCCAAGAAATATTCTTAGGCATGTTTAACCAACTGACGTCTGTCAATTTTTATTGTAAATCCAGGTATTTTTTCTTTGTTTCTTACTTTCAAAACAAGCCAATCCTCCAAAACCTCCTGAAGCTCTTTTCGGCAATCTTCAAGATTTTTAGCATTAGCCCATACTCCTCTTAATCCTGAAATCTCTCCAAAATAACTGCCATCTTTAAGTAATTTATATTGCGCATTTTTTAATTTTTTTGACAAAAATTCGCTTAACATATTTATATATTATCATTAATTATTTATTACCACAACATTTCTTATATTTCTTGCCGGAACCGCACGGGCAAGGATCATTTCTTCCAATCCTTGCTCTCTTGTTACTATTAGACACCCGGTGTTCAACATTTTGCTGGACTGACTGAACTCCAATTCTCAACGCCATATTAATAATTGTATTATTAATTGTATGTTCTAATTGCCTAAACATTCTTAATGCTTCATTTTTATATTCTACTAAAGGATCACGCTGACCATAAGCGCGCAATCGCACTGATGAACGCAAATAATCGATAACTTCCAGATGCTGCATCCAATGCAAATCAATTGCTTGAAGCATCAACGCTCTCTGCGCCTTAAAAAAATTTTCATCTCCTAATTCTTCTTTTCTTTTTTCAAGATCATCAACCGCGATTCCATGTTCTTCATAAATTTTATATAAGTTTTCTTTTATATAATTATTGTCTCCTGACAAAATTTCTCGCCTTCTTTTATAAATAATATTTCTTTG
Source organism: Patescibacteria group bacterium (assembly GCA_018901555.1). Taxonomy (GTDB): domain Bacteria; phylum Patescibacteriota; class Minisyncoccia; order UBA9983; family UBA9983; genus JAHIER01. The sequence continues at coordinate 1,626 of JAHIER010000019.1, read as the reverse complement.
ATGATTCATAACATCATCGTAATCCAAAATATGCTTGCGCGCGTCAAAATTAAATCCTTCTATTTTCTCCTGCGCTGATTCAATGGCCCGGCTAACCATTTTATTTTCAATCGGCTGATCTTCAGGAATACCGAACTTGCCCATCATATTTTTGATGCGGTCCGGACCAAAAACTCTCATCAAATCATCTTCCAAAGAAACAAAAAATTGAGTTTCGCCGGGATCACCCTGCCTGCCAGAACGGCCTCTCAATTGATTATCAATTCTACGCGCCTCGTGCCGTTCTGTGCCAAGAACAAAAAGACCGCCGACTCCACGAATTTTTTCCGCTGCGCCAGAAGAAGGCGGATTTCCACCAAGAACAATGTCAACCCCTCGGCCAGCCATATTAGTAGCAATAGTCACCCTATTATCACTGCCAGCTTGAGCAATAATCTCGCCTTCCTCTTCATGGTGTTTAGCATTCAAAACTTTATGAGCTATGCCTTCTTTTTTCAACAAGGCAGAAAGATATTCATTTTTTTCAATAGAAACAGTGCCAACTAGAACTGGCTGGCCTTTTTGATTTAACTCCTTGATTTTATCAATAACTGCATTGAATTTGCCGTTTTCGCTCTGAAAAACTAGGTCTGGCAGATCTTTTCTCGCCAATGGCCTATTGGTCGGGATAACATCTGTTTCCAAATGATAAACTTTATAAAATTCTTCAGCTGAAGTTAAAGCTGTGCCAGTCATACCGCTTAATTTTTCATACATTTTAAAATAATTCTGAAAAGTAATGCTGGCTACTGTTCTTGATTCTTTTTGTATAGAAACTCCTTCTTTAGCTTCAATGGCCTGATGAAGACCTTCTGACCATCGTCTGCCGGGCATTAATCGTCCTGTAAATTCATCAACAATAATAATCTGGTTATCTTTAACTACATAATCTTTGTCGCGCTTAAAAAGAGCCTTGGCCCTAACCGCAGTTTCAAGATGATGAACATATTTTATTCCCTTCTCTGTATAAATATCTTTAACGCCTAAAAGTTTTTCAGATTTTTCAATGCCTTCTTCTGTTAAAGAAACGGATTTAAATTTTTCATCAACAGTATAATCTTTTTCTTTTTCTAATTTCTCAGCGATTTTATTAAAAGTAATATAAAAATCAGAAGACTCTTCCGCTGGCGCAGAAATAATTAAAGGAGTTCTCGCTTCATCAATTAAAATAGAATCAATCTCGTCAACAATTGTGTAATAATGATTGACTTGAGAAATTTGAGAAATATCATAAGCAAGATTGTCTCTTAAATAATCAAAACCAAATTCATTATTAGTGCCATAAGTAATATCCGCCCCATAAGCTTCTTTTCTTGTGCAAGGTTTTAAAAAATCGTGAACAACTTTAAAACTTCCTAGTTCGTCTCTGGCTTTATCTAATTCAACATCCGATTCAACATCCGATGTTTTTTCGTTCAACATCGGATGTTTATGCGACAGATCATATAAATAACTTGCTTCATGATTAATGCATCCCACTGACAAACCCAGCGCCAAATATATTTGTCCCATCCAAACAGCATCTCTTCTGGAAAGATAATCATTAACTGTAACAATATGAACTCCCTTACCCGTTAAAGCATTAAG
>JAHIER010000018.1 GCA_018901555.1 Patescibacteria group bacterium | reverse complement strand
TTTGATAAATGCGGAATCGGGGAAAAAACTTATATAACTTTTGCTTCTGGCGGAAGTTTTTCAAAATATTCTCACGAATTTCAAACTATAACAGATGCTGGTGAAGACAAAATTTTTATCTGTGACAAATGTAAAATAGCCATAAATAGTGAAATTATAGAAGAGCAAAAAATTTGTCCGGTTTGCAGTAATCCTGATCTTAAAGAGGCAAAAACCATAGAAGTTGGCAATATTTTCCCTTTAAAAACTAAGTATTCAGAGCCTTTTGGGCTTAAGTTCACTGACAAAGATGGTTCTCAAAAAGATGTTGTTATGGGATGTTATGGTCTTGGTTTGACTCGTTTATTAGGCATTATTGCTGAAATTAATAATGATGATAAAGGTATTATTTGGCCAAAATCTGTTGCGCCTTTCGCAATTCATTTGATAGTTTTAAGCAATGAATCAAAAATTAAAAATTATGCTGATGACTTATACAAAGAATTACAAAAAGCGGGAATTGAAATACTTTATGATGACAGAGAAGGATTAACAGCCGGTGAAAAATTTGCAGACGCTGATTTAATCGGTATCCCTTGCCGAGTAGTTGTCAGTGAGAAAACAGTTGCAGAAAATAAAATAGAAATTAAAATGAGGAATGAAGAGAAAGTGGAATTAATTGATAAGGAAAAAATATCGAAATATTTATAATGAGTTTACTGAATTATGTTTGATCAATTCTACAATTTATTTTCACACGATATCGGTATTGATTTAGGCACTGCCACTACATTGGTTTATGTTCGTGGTAAGGGAATTGTAATTAATGAACCGTCCGTAGTTGCTATCAATAAAAAAACAGATCAAGTAGTGGCCATTGGCAGTGAAGCAAAAAAAATGGCTGGCCGAACTCCGGCCCACATTTCCGTAATTCGTCCATTGGTAGAAGGTGTGATTTCTGATTTTGAAATTACAGAAGAAATGCTTTCTTATTTTATAAGAAAAGTTCATCAGGATACTTGGCAGGCTTTTGCCAGGCCTAAAGTGGTAATAGGTGTTCCTTCTGGTATAACTAATGTTGAAATTAGAGCAGTGCGCGATGCGACAAAAAATGCCGGCGCGCGCGAAGTTCATATTATTGAAGAGCCTATGGCCGCAGCTATTGGCGTACGGTTGCCAATTCATGATCCAGTGGGCAATGTTGTTATTGATATTGGCGGTGGAACTACTGATATTGCAGTTATTTCTTTGGGTGGCATTGTTATTTCAAAAAATATGCGCGTGGCTGGCGATAAATTTAATCAAGACATTATTGATTATATGCGCGATGAATTTAAAATCTTGATTGGTGAAAGCACGGCTGAAGATGTTAAGCTGGCGATTGGTTCAGTTTCTAAAAATAGTGAAGGATTAGAAACAATCGTACGTGGCAGAGATTTAGTCACGGGATTGCCGAGAGAAGTTGTTGTTACTGATACAGACATTCGTGAAGCTATTATTAAATCAGTACGATCACTAGTCAGAGCAACTAAAGAAGTAATTGAGGACACTCCACCGGAACTTATTTCTGATATTATGCATCGAGGAATTGTCATGGTTGGGGGCGGTTCTTTTTTAAGGAATTTGGCCGCGCTTTTTGAATCAGAGATTAAATTGCCTGTTAATGTGCCCGAAGATCCGCTCACAGCAGTAGTTAGGGGAACAGGAATTATTATTGAAAATATTGAAAAATATAAAGATGTATTAATAAAACATGATGACGAGCTTCCGCCCAAATAAAAATAGAAGGATAAAAAAGTTCCTGTTAGGGGGCGTGCTTGGCGCGCTTTTTTTGTTTTTTTTATTAGGCTGGAGTAGTAGTAATATCTTTATTTCTTCTTCTGTTTCTGCGGTTTTCACTCCATTTTTAAAAGCTGGGAATTCTGTTAATAATTGGTTTGATAAAAAACTTAGTTATTTTAAAAATAAACAGTCATTAGAAGAAGAGAGTCATTCTCTTTCGGCCAGAGTTGAAGAATTAGAGTCAGCAATATCTTTTTGTCAGGTTTTAGAAAGTCAGAATAATGAGTTAAGGGAAATTTTTTCAAGAAAAGATGATCAAAATTATATAATAGCTTTTGCTGTTAGTCGTCCGCCTCAGTCTCCTTATGATGTTTTAGTGCTGGATGCTGGTTCTGAACAAGGTATTCAAAATGGAATGGAGGTCACAGCTTATGGAAATATTCTTATTGGTTATATTTCCGAAGTTTTTTCTAAGACTAGCAAAGTAAAATTAATTTCTTTTCCTAAAGAAGAAATTAATGTTCTTTTGCAAAATGCTAATGTGCAGGTGATTGCCATTGGGCATGGAAGCGGAAATTTTGAAATAGATTTGCCTAAGGCTGTAGAGGTTCAGGAAGGCGATAAAGTTGTTACTATGAGCACAAATCAATTATTGCTGGGAATTGTGGAAAAGATAATTTCTAATCCCTCTGATCCGTTTCAGAAAATACTTTTCCGTTTGCCAGTCAATATTCAGGAGCTTAATTACGTAATGATCAAAAAATAATTTGGTCATTTGGCTATGCGATAGCCAAACATATGCAAGGCGATATTTTTCATATTTTAAATAGAGGCGTAGAAAAAAGAAAGATTTTTCTTGACGATAAAGATTATTATCGATTTTTCCACAATCTAGAGGATTTTAATGATAAGGATTTAACCATTTTGCCTTATAGTTTTCGTCGTTCGGCTATGCGAAAGCCAAAAAAGTCAAAAAAGAAATTAGTAAATGTTCTCTGTTGGTGTATGATGCCAAACCATTATCATATTTTGGTTCAAGAAGTTATTGACAGAGGCACCAGTGTCTTTTCTAAAAAAATAAGCAGTGGTTATACGCAATATTTTAATCTAAAGAATGAAAGGAGTGGAGTTTTATTTCAAGGAAGATCAAAAATAATTCCACTAAAAAAAGATAAGCATTTTATTCATATTCCTTATTATATTCTTTCTAATCCCGTTAAACTTATAGAACCTTTATGGAAAGAAAAACGCATCAAAAATATAAAAAGTGTTATAAAATTTCTAGATAATTATAAATGGTCAGGCATAATGGATAAAAAATCATTTTGTGAGATGTTTGATATGACTGAAAAAGAGTTTAAAAAGAATTTTGATGAGTGGATACAAGATTTGGCTATCGTATAGCCAAATAATAGTCAACTGTTAACTTGCATTTGTACAATATTTTATAAAAAGAAAAGGCGTGGTTTTTATTGCCACGCCTTTTAGTGTCTAATGTCTTAATGCATTTGTATTAAGGCAAACCCTTTTTCGTTTCCCTCATATAAATATTTTTCCCCTGCTATAAGGTTAGAGGGAAATTCATAATAATATGAGGAGGTATCTTTCCCCACAACGGTTCCTTCATAAACTCGTCCCGCTTCTGGAGTGCGAAGGATTCCTTTTGCTTCTCTTCTTCCTTGTTGGCGCCCTTCAACCTCGCCGTCAAAGTGCCCTATCTTATATGTTATGGCGCCAATACCGACAATAACTGCAAAAGCAATTATTATTAACCAACCAAAACCTTTTTTTGTAAAAGTAACGTCTGCCATTTTTTCACCTCCTCTCCTCTCTTTTAGTTGTATTAAATAATAGCAAAATCTTCTGTTTTTGTCAAGAGTGATTTGAGTTTTAAAATACGGCATAATTTGGGTAATGATAAAGCGGATTATTTTTGATATTGTTTTTTTGGTGGCGCTTTTTGCTATGCCATGGTGGTTGACGGTTATTGTCGGAGTTTTGGGGTTAATTTTATTCAGAAACTTTTGGGAAATTATTTTAGCCGGTCTTATTATTGATTCTTTTTATTCAATTCCCGGCGCCCAAATAATCGGTAGATTCGGTTTTTTCACAATCAGCAGTTTACTCTTGTTTATTATTTTTAGTTTTATAAAAAATAAAATGCGTTTCTTTGCATAATTTATATTTATGTTTAATAAAAGAAGAAAAAAAGCAAAAGAAGAAATTTATCCGGACGAGGTTTTTCTTGATTCTAGAAATCTTCCTCAATTTGATACTTATCAGATGGAGGGTAGAATTGAAAAACCAATCAGCAAAAAATATCTTGTTTTTTTGATATCAGCTTTTTTGATTATTGCTTTGATTTTTTCAACAAAACTTTTCTTTCTTCAGGTTATAAATGGCGAGATTTATGCCCAGCGAAGCGAAAATAATCGTCTCAATATAAGTTATATTTTCCCAAACAAAGGAATTATTTATGATAGAAATGGCGAGAAATTAGTCTGGAATGATTTTAATTCTAGAATTTATACTAGCCTTGACGGCTTCAGCCATATTTTGGGTTATGTTGGTTTGCCGTCGGAAAAAGATTTAAAAGAAAAGGGTGAAAATATTATGGAAGCTATGATTGGCAAAGATGGCATGGAAAAAATTTATGAAGACTTGCTTTTTGGAATTCCTGGAAATAAGATTGTTGAAGTTGATTCTCAGGATAATGTTATTTCTGAAAGTATTCAACAATGGCCGGAAGATGGCAAAGATATTAATCTTTCTATAGATTTAAAAATACAAGCCGAGCTTTTTAAGGATATTGGGGCAATTGTAGAAGAAAGGGGATTCCAGGGTGGAGCTGGCGTAATTATGAATATTAATAATGGTGAAATACTTTCTTTGGTGAGTTATCCGGAATATGATTCTCAAGTTCTTACTAATGGAGAAGATAGAGAAAAAATCATTCAATTTCTTAATGATCAAAGAAAACCTTTTTTAAACCGCGCTATTTCCGGACTTTACGCTCCAGGATCCATTATCAAGCCGTTGATAGCGGTGGCTGCTTTAAATGAAAATGTTATTACTCCGGAAAAACAAATTTTAAGCACTGGCAGTATTTCAATTCCTAATCCTTATTTTCCTGGCAAGTTCAGTGTTTTTAAAGATTGGAAAGCGCATGGTTGGGTTGACATACGTCATGCTCTAGCTGTTTCTTCAGATGTTTATTTTTATGAAGTCGGCGGGGGTTTTGAAAACCAAAAAGGTTTGGGTATTAGCAAAATTGAAGAATATGCCAAATTATTTGGATTTGGTGGTTATACAAGCATAGATTTATTAGGAGAGAAAAATGGCATTGTGCCTAACCCGGAATTACACAAAGAAACTAATCCTGAAGATCCTGTTTGGAGAGTTGGTGATACTTATAATGCCAGTATTGGTCAGGGAAATTTTCAAGTTACGCCGATTCAAATGGCAGTCTTAGTATCTTCTATTGCTAATAATGGAAAACTTTTAAAACCCCATCTCAAAAAAGATTCAGAAACAGTTGTTTTAAAAGATAATAGCAACATTCCCCAAAATTATTATCAAGTAGTAAAAGAAGGAATGAGAATGTCTGTAACAGAAGGAACTGCTTCAGCGCTTTATATTGCACCGGTAAAAATTGCCGCCAAAACAGGGACTGCAGAAGTGGGCGGAGCAAAAAAATATGTAAATTCTTGGGTTATTGGATTTTTCCCTTATGAAAATCCTAAATATGCTTTTGCTGTTGTAATGGAAAAAGGCCCTTATGCTAATTTGGTCGGCGCTTCAGCAGTCATGCGCCAGTTTTTTGACTGGGTTAGTATTTACACACCGGAATACTTAAAGTAAAATAAAGATATGAGTCTTGAAGATATACGCAATGAGCGGATTAAAAAATTAGAATTATTAAAAGAAAAGGGAATTGATCCTTATCCGTCTTCTGCCAGCCGAGATTTTTTAATTTCTGAAGTATTGAAAGATTTCACTAAGCTTTCTAAAAAGAAAAAATCTTCTTATATCACAGGCAGAATAATGGCCATTAGAGAACATGGTGGTTCTATATTTTTTGATATTAATGATGGCAGTGATCAGATGCAGGCATATATTAAAAAAGATGAGATTGGCGATGATCAGTTCTCTCTTTTTAAAGAAACAGTTGATCTAGGTGATTTTGTTGAACTCAAGGGCAGTTTTTTTGTCACTAAGAAAAAAGAAAAAACCTTAAAAGTGAGTCATTGGAAAATGTTGTCTAAAAGTCTAAGACCCTTGCCAACACAATGGTATGGGTTGAAAGATACAGAAGAGAGATTTAGGAAAAGATATTTAGACATGATTTTTAACGAAAATGTTAGAAAAACTTTTATAAAAAGAACTGAGATTATAAAAGCTTCCCGAGAATTTTTTGAAAAGAAGGGTTATTTAGAAGTAGAAACACCTATTTTACAACCAATTTATGGTGGTGGATTAGCTAGGCCATTTAAAACACACCATAATGCCTTAGATATTCCTTTGTATTTAAGAATTTCTGACGAGTTATATTTAAAGAGACTTATTATTGGTGGTTTTGATAAAATTTATGAAATTTGTCGTGATTTTAGAAATGAAGGTATTGACCATTTCCACAATCCTGAGTTCACCTTATTAGAACCCATGACTGCATATAAAGATTATAATTTTACCATGAATTTAATAGAAGAATTTTATGAATTTGTTGTTAAAAAGGTTAATGGAAATAAAAAATTAAAATATAAAAATATTGTTTTAGACTTTAAAAGACCATGGCAGAGAATATCTATGAAAAAGATTGTTTTACAGAAAACTGGGTTTAATTTTGATAATATTATAGATTTATCTGATGCAAAATTTAAAGCTAAACGTTTAGGCATATCAGATGAAAAAGCAGAAGAAATGATGAGTATTGGTGAAATAATGAATTTAATTTTTGAAGAGAAGGTCCAGCCAGGATTAATACAGCCAACAATAATTTATGATTATCCGGTAGAAATATCACCATTGGCAAAAAGAAGTTTAAAAGATCCTCGTTTTGTAGAAAGATTTGAACAATTTATCTGGGGACAAGAACACGGTAATAATTACAGTGAATTAAATGATCCCATTGATCTTAAAACAAGATTTATTGAAGAATCAAAAAAGAAAAAAACTGGGTCTGAAGAAGCACATCAAACAGATGAAGATTTTTTGGAAGCCATAGAATATGGTATGCCTCCTGTAACTGGTGGAGGCATAAGCATTGATAGATTAGTTATGCTTTTAACTGGCAATGATAATATAAGAGATGTAATAATGTTTCCAACACTAAGGCCAAAGAATAATGATTTTTAAGATTAGTTTTCTAAAGAAAAAAATTGGTTATATAAAACGTGGTCTTTTCGGTTTTTTTATAAATAAAATAGAAAAAACCTCTAAAATTAATAAAAATATTAAAAAGAATATTTTTGAAGAGATAGAATATTTTGAAATTGGCAATGGCTCTCAAAAAATTATTTTTATATCAGCTATTCATGGCAATGAAATTGGTACAGTAAAACTTGCGTATAGTCTTATAAATTGGCTGAATGGCAAAGAAGAACTTAAAAAAACTTTTACTTTTTATATTATTCCTTGTTTAAATAAAGAAGGTTATAGTCAGGCATTAAACAATCCGGATTATTTCAATGGAGGAAAAATAGGAAGATTTAATGATAATAATGTGGATTTAAATAGAAATTTTCCTACACCAAGTTTTAAAAAAGAATCAATTTATTCTTTTGGTAAAAATTATGGAGAAAAAGAATTAGTTTATTGCGGAGAGTATGGCGGGTCAGAACCAGAAATAAAAGCACTTATAAATTTTATTAAAAATAAAAATATAAAAGTGGCGTATTTTTTTCATAATGCTGGAAAGGATGTTATGGGTAATAAAAATTATCTATCACAAAAACTAGTAAAATTATATAGCAAAAAAGCTGGTTTCAGATTTGTATCTGATGAGGAATGGCAAAAGATGGGACAGACTGGAACAGCTAAAGAATGGTGTGAAATTAATAATGTTGCTTATATTGAAATAGAGGGCTCTAATAGATGGGGGAATGATTGGAAAATTCAGAAAAAAGCAATAGAAACGATATTAAAAGAAATGTCGTTGACAAAATAGATTACTAATGTTAAGAATAAATTAATGTTAAAAGTTCTTTGTTAATAAGGAGGTAAAAAGTGAAAATTAATCTTGGCGTTTACACAAAAGGCGATATTTATTTTTGGAAAATTCTGAATGATGAATTAGGTAAAAATTTGAAAAAGATATTAAGCTTGTTTACAGATGGTATTGCAGAGGCTTTAAGTCCATTGGAAATTAAAATAAAATCTTTTCTTGAAGAAGAAAAATTAAATGGCGAAATAGCTTTTAGGTGTTGGCTAAAATTAAAATCTGAAGAAGTCGTAGAACTTCATATCCAAGTTTGTTTTCAGCCGATAAATTTTGATGAATGGTTCATTTTATGCGAATTGCCGAATCTATATTTTCCCAAAACCTTAATTTTAAGGACAAAAATTTTGGCGACTGAAATAATTTGCGATAATATTATAAAAAATACTTTTTCTCCAAAAATCAAGTTTATGGTCAGTTATCTTATTCAGTTTGACTTGTTGAAAAAATTAATGGCAGATATTTCTAATTTTAAAAAATGGTTATCTTGTTATGATTCAAGTTTAACTTCCGGTTTTTTTATCACTTTATGATCTTTGTAGGTTGAAATAATCAGCCCATGGGGAATACCCTTGGGCTTTTTTATTGGCATAAAATAACTGGTGGGAGATATCCACAGATTTAGATTTGGAAAGTATATGGAAGTGGTGTAAGATGTTAATAAAGTGGTAAGAAGTGGATAAATCTGTGGACAATGTGGATAACTTTTAAAACATCCAAAATTACCCTTATAAATTATGTTAATAGGAGAATATAAACACAACCTTGATTCTAAGAAAAGAATGGCAATTCCAGCTAAATTTAGAAAAGAAATAGGAAAAAAGGTTGTTATAACAAAAGGACAAGACCAGTGCCTTTCTGTATATCCGATATCGGAATGGGAAAAGGTGGCCGAAAAGCTCAGCGAGCTCCCGACCGGCTCAGCTGACGTTAGGAATTTCGTCCGCCCTTTCCTTGCTGGAGCCATTGATGTTGAAATAGACGCTTTGGGCAGGATATTAATTCCGGATTACTTGAAAGAATTCGCCGGATTAAAAGACAAAGCAGTGATAGTTGGAATTTATAAAAGATTCGAAATATGGAATGAAGAAAATTGGGAAAATTATAAACAGCGTATTGAAAAACAAACAGATATGCTGGCAGAGAAATTAGGAGAGCTTGGCGTATATTAAAAAAATATGCACAAGCCAGTACTTTTAAAAGAATCAATAGAATTTTTAAAACCAGAGAAGGGCGACATTATCTTGGATGCAACTATAAATGGCGGAGGACACACTCAAGAAATTTTAAAAAAAATAGGTGAAAAAGGAAAATTAATAGGGATTGATCAAGACGCAATAATTTTACAAGAAACAAGAAACAAAATAAAAGATGAAAATGCAATTTTAATAAACGGAAATTTCAGAGATTTAGATGAACTTTTAAAAAATAATAATGTAGAAAAAATAGATGGCGCAATTTTTGACTTAGGGATGAGCACTGTGCAGTTAGAAGAATCGGGCAGGGGATTCAGTTTTCGAAAAAATGAACCACTTCTGATGACTTTCAGGTCAGATTTAAACGGATCAGACTTAACAGCTTATGACATAATTAACAAATGGAGCGAAAAAGATATTTCTGACATTTTATATAAATACGGCGAGGAAAAATATTCTAGAAGAATCGCCAGAAATATTGTTAATCAAAGAGAAAGAAAAGAAGTTAAAAATACATTTGATTTAGTGGAAATAATAAGATTAAGCACCCCGCCCTTTTATAGAAATAATCATAAGATTAATTGTTGCACCAAAACTTTCCAGGCTCTGCGCATAGCTGTCAATAATGAATTAAATGCATTGGAAGAAAGATTGGAAAAAGCGTGGCAGTTATTATTTTCAGGATCAAGGTTGGTTGTAATATCGTTTCATTCATTAGAAGACAGAATTGTAAAAAATTTTTGTAAAAATAAATCAGTTGCCGAAGAAGGGAAGATTTTAACAAAAAAACCAGTTATTCCTTCAGAAGAAGAAATAAAATTAAACTCTGCTTCAAGAAGCGCAAAATTAAGATCCATTGAAAAAAATTATAATGAGTTTATCGAATTATGACAAAAATGATTAAAACAATTTCATCAAAAGAATTAGAAAACCAAAAAAAGATTTTTGGTTTGATTATGATTGCCATATTTTTAATTGGAATATTTTATATTTATTTTGTCGGAGTGATTATTTTTCAAATAATAAATAAAAATAATAATAATCAGCATTTTCAATCAGTTTCTTCAAACTATCAGCAATTAGAAGAGAAATATTTTGAAGTTATTAAAGATGTTGATTTAGATCATGCTTTGTCGCTTGGATTTATTGAGCAAGGCAATGGCGAATTTGTTGTTCGTCAGACAACCGTGGCTCAACGCTAATAGCCCATGAAGGACGGTTTTACTTTACGCATAAGGATTGTCTATATCCTTATTTTTTTATTTGGCTTAGGAATATTAGGACGGCTTTTTTTTCTTCAGATTCTTCATCATAGCGATTATAAAGAAATGGCTAATCGACAATATTTTGTTTCTCCGGCCCAATATTTTGACAGAGGATCAATTTTTTTTGAAAGCAAGGATGGAGAAATTGTTTCTGCCGCAACCATAAAAGAAGGTTGTTTGCTGGCTATAAATCCGACTCTTTTAGAAGATCCAGAAGATGCTTATAATAAAATTTCTCAGATTATAGATTTAGATAAAGATTTGTTTTTTAAAAGCGCAGACAAAAAAGGTGATAATTATGAAGAAGTAGCTCATAAAATCAGCAAGGAAAAAGGCGAAGAAATAATGAATTTGAATCTTAAGGGAATAAATATTTATTCTGAAAGATGGCGTTATTATCCCGGCAATGAAATGGCTTCCAGGCTTTTGGGTTTTGTCGGTTATAATGAAGACAAATTAGAAGGTCGTTATGGTTTGGAAAAATATTATGATCGTATTTTGAGCAGAATTGACGGAGAAGGATCAATCGTGAATTCTTTTGCTGAAATTATTATGGATATAAAAAAGGTTATTACAGGAGATTCAATTAAGGGTGATATTGTTTTAACTATTGATCCGGAAGTCCAAAGTTTTCTTGAAGATAATCTGAAAAGTATTTATGAAAAATATGAAGCAGAAATGGCAGGAGGCATTATTATTGATCCGCAAACAGGAAAAATTTTAGCCATGTCAATTGAGCCTGGATTTAATCCTAATTTTTACGGAGAAGAAAAAAGTTTGTCCGTGTTTTTAAATCCTATAACGCAGAGTGTTTTTGAAATGGGTTCTATTATGAAACCGCTAACTTTGGCAGCGGCGCTTGATCAAAATAAAATTACGCCCCAAATGACTTATGATGATAAAGGCTATGTTATTTTAAATAATAAAAAAATAGAAAACTATGACGGCAAAGCCAGAGGAGTTGTAGCAATGCAGGAAATTCTTAATCAATCTTTAAATACAGGAGCCGTTTATGTTATGCAGAAATTGGGCAAAGAAGAATTTAAAAACTATGTAATAAATTATGGTTTGGGAGAAAAAACAGGAATTGATTTGCCTGATGAAATTTCCGGTTTGATTTCTAATTTAAATAGCGACCGCGACATAGAATTTGCCACTGCTTCTTTCGGGCAAGGCATTGCTGTAACGCCAATCGAAATGGCTTCAGCTTTGGCAACTCTAGCCAATGGCGGAGTTTTAATAAAGCCTTATATTGTAGAAAGGATTGAAACAGACGAAGGCATAAGCAAAAAAACAGAGACGAGAGAAAAACGCCGAGTTTTAAAAGAAGAAACATCAGAAGAAATCAGCAGAATGCTTTCTAAGGTTTTTGATGAAGCTTTGATGGGCGGTATTTATAAAATGGATCGTTATTCTGTTGCAGCTAAAACCGGCACAGCGCAAGTTAATATAGAAGGCGTCCGAGGGTATGAAGAAGACCAGTATATACATACTTTTTTTGGTTATGCTCCGGCATTTGGCGCAAGATTTTTGACTTTTCTTTTTTTAGTAAAACCACAAGGAGTAAAATATGCTTCCCATTCATTAAGTGAACCGTTTGTTAACATAACAAAATTTTTATTAAATTATTATCAAGTTCCGCCAGATAGATAAAATTATGAAAAACAAAAATTATGACAAATTTTTTTTCTGGATCGTTTGTCTAACAGTGCTGGCTGGTTTTTTTATTCTTTTTTCTGCTTCTATGGGGTTATTGAGTCGGGACGGAGCTGATTTTTCTAGTATTATTTTTAAGCAGATATTTTTTGGTTTATTGGGTTTTGTTATTTTTTTGATAACCAGCAAAATTAATTATAAAAAATGGCAAAAATTTGCTCTGCCATTTTTTATTTTTTCTTTCTTGCTGACATTGTTAGTTTTTGAACCGCATATTGGTTTTGGTCATAGTGGCGCTAAAAGATGGATTAATTTAGGTTTTGTTAATTTTCAACCTTCAGAACTTTTAAAAATCGCTTTTATTGTTTATATGGCTTCCTGGATTGCCTCGCGCAAAGACGATATAAAATCTTTTAAATTTGGGTTTTTGCCATTTCTCGTAATTACTGCTTTTGTCGGCCTGGTTTTGATTGCTGAACCTGATATTGGCACTTTAGGCGTTATCGCCATAACCGGAGCCTGTATGTTTTTTATTGGCGGAGGAAAATACAGCCAAGTGGCATTAATGTTTTTTCTTGGGTTAGCCTTGCTTTATGTTCTTGTTTTAATAAAGCCTCACGCAATGTCCAGAATTATGGTTTTTTTAAACCCGGGCTTTGATCCGCAGGGCGTTGGCTATCAATTAAAACAGTCTTTGATTGCTGTTGGTTCGGGCGGAATCTTCGGCCGGGGTTTTGGAATGAGTATTCAAAAATTTCATTTTTTGCCTGAACCAATAGGAGATTCTATTTTTGCTGTTTTTGCTGAAGAGTTTGGTTTTTTGGGAGGACTTTTTTTAATCGGCCTGCTTTTGTTTTTCCTGTATCGGGGATTAAAAATTGCAATGAATTCTTCGAATTCTTTTGCCAGATTATTAGGATCAGGAATTATTATCAGCATAATAGTCCAGTCATTTATTAATATTGGTTCAATAATAGGCATTATTCCTATGACTGGCATAACTCTGACTTTTATCAGCCAAGGAGGGTCTTCTTTGGCAATAGCTTTAGCCAGCGTGGGAATTTTATTTAACATTTCCAGAAATGGATAAAATGTCGGAAACTAAGTTTCCGACATTTTCTTTTCCAAGGGTGACCCTTGGTGCAAAATAGCCATTATAAGCGCTTTTTTATTTTCTAAAATTTTGCTATTATTTAATTATGAAAATAATGTTTACAGGCGGGGGGACTGGGGGCCATTTTTATCCTATTATTGCCGTGGCTGATGCCTTGAATAAACTTGTTCAAGAAAAGAAAATTGTAAAAGCTGAAATGATTTTTGCTTCTGATGCTCCGTATGATTCAGCCACTCTTTTAAGAGAGGGCATTAAATTTAAAAAAATATCAGCAGGAAAATTAAGAAGATATTTTTCTCTTTTAAATATTATTGATGCTGTTAAAATTCCTTTCGGCGTGATTAAGGCGCTTTGGACAGTTTATATTAATTTTCCTGATGTAATTTTTAGCAAGGGCGGTTATGCCAGTTTCCCAACAGTTTTAGCCGCTAGAATTCTCGGTATCCCATTGATTATCCATGAATCAGATTCTGTTCCGGGCAGGGTTAATGCTTGGGCCGGAAAATTTGCCAAAAGAGTTGCTATTTCTTTTACTGAAACAACAAAATATTTTCCGGAGAAAAAAGTTGCGTTAACCGGCAATCCGGCAAGAAAAAGTTTTTTCTTGTCTGCAAAAGAAGGCGCCAAAGAATTTTTAAAACTTGAAGAAGATTTGCCTGTAATTTTTTTCATAGGCGGTTCTCAGGGCGCCAAAAAAATTAATGATACATTGCTTGATATTTTGCCGGAAATGCTGGAGAAATACCAAGTTGTTCATCAGTGCGGAAAAAAGAATTTAAAAGATGTGGAGTACCGTTCTTCTATTGTTTTAGAAAAATCAAACTATAAATCCCGTTATCATTATTTCGGCTTTCTTAATGAAGTTTCCTTGAGAATGGCTTATGGTTCGGCTGATCTGGTTGTTTCTCGGGCCAGCTCCGGAGCAATTTTTGAAATTGCCGCTTCGAGCGTTCCAAGTATTTTAATTCCATTGCCTCGCGCGGCTCAGGATCACCAAAAAGAAAACGCTTATCTTTATTCTAAAATTGGAGCCAGTGAAGTTATTGAAGAAATGAATCTTAAACCGCATATTTTATTTTCAGAAATAGATCGTTTGATAAATAATAAAAAAGAATTAAAATCAATGTCTGAGTCAGCCAAGTCTTTTGCTAAGCCGGAAGCAGCTCAAAAAATAGCAAAAGAAATTATTAATCTTGTTTTAGAACATGCAAAATAAAATGGAAAGAATTTCAATAAAAGATGCGAAAAATAAAATAGGGGAGACGGTAAAATTAGCCGGCTGGGTTGATGTCCGGCGCGACCACGGAAAGCTTATTTTTGTTGATTTAAGAGATGCTTCTGCTAAAGTACAGATGGTTGTTACTCCTGACAAAAAAGAAATCCATAAAACAGTAGAAACCATAAGGCCGGAATGGGTGATAGAGATTGAAGGTAAGGTTAATAAAAGGCCAGAAAAAATGATAAATCTGGATCTTTTGTTGGGAGAAATTGAAATTGAAGTTGAAAAAATTAATATTTTAAATTCTGCAAAAACTCCGCCTTTTGAAATTGAAACGGATGGCTATGATGTGGATGAAGAGATTCGTCTCAAGTATCGTTATCTTGATTTGCGCAGGGAAAGATTGCAGAAAAATTTGAGAGTTCGCCATGAAGCCATAAAGTTTATACGCGACTATCTTTCCAGCCAAAATTTTATTGAGGTGGAAACTCCGCTTTTAACTAAATCCACGCCTGAAGGAGCGCGGGATTTTGTGGTGCCGTCGCGTCTTCAGCCAGGGAAATTTTACGCTTTGCCTCAAGCTCCTCAACAATACAAGCAATTATTAATGGCTTCAGGTATAGAAAAATATTTTCAAATCGCTAAATGTCTTAGAGATGAAGATACTCGTGGCGATCGTCAGCCAGAATTTACTCAACTTGATCTTGAGATGTCTTTTGTTGAAAAAGAAGACATTTTGAAATTAAATGAACAATTAATTATTGATCTTGTTAAAAAAATAATGCCAAGTAAAAAAATTCAAGCGATGCCGTTCCCAAGACTGTCTTATAAAGAAGCCATGGAAAAATATGATACAGATAGGCCTGATTTAAGAGATAACAAAAATGATTCAGATATGTTAGCTTTTTGCTGGATAATTGATTTCCCGATGTTTAAAAAAACAGACAAGGGAGAATGGACATTTACTCATAATCCTTTTTCTGCATCGCGCAAGGAAGATCAGCAAAAATTATTAAATAAAAAAGATATAGATAAAATAATTGCTGAACAATATGATTTAATTTTGAATGGTTTTGAAATTGGAGGAGGAAGTATAAGAAATCATCAATCAAAATTATTAAAATCAACTTTGGAAATAATCGGGCTTTCAGATAAAAACATAAAAGAAAATTTTAATCATATGCTTGAAGCTTTTGAATATGGAGCGCCGCCTCATGGCGGAATCGCTTTTGGCATAGACAGGTTTATCGCTATTCTCCAAAATGAACCGAATATTCGCGAGGTCATTGCTTTTCCCAAAACCGGCGATGCGCGCGATTTAATGATGTCCGCCCCCTCGGAAATTTCCAAAGAACAGCTCAAAGAACTTGGCTTAGAAATCAAAAAGAAAAAATAATTCTTGACCTAAACAAGGTTTGGGTCATTGAAAATTTAAGCCCTTTAAAGGGCTTTTTTGTTTGAAAATTCTGAAAATGTGTTATAATTTAATGGTGTTATGGCGTATGCAATAAAAACTGGACAATTTGAAGGACCATTAGATTTACTCCTGGAATTAATTGAGAAACGCAAATTTTCTATCAATGATGTTTCTTTGGCAAATATCACTGATCAATATGTAGAATATTTGAGTAAACTGGAAAATTTTCCCATGGAAGAAGTAATCGTTTTTATTTCCGTGGCTTCAACCTTGATACTGATAAAATCACGATCTTTAATGCCGTCCTTGTTATTAACAGAAGAAGAAGAAAAGAGTATTGAAGAACTTGAGGAGAGATTGAAAATTTATAGAAGAATACGCGAACTCTCTATCCATGTAAAAAATATTTTTGGGAATAATCCAATTTTTAGCAGAGAAGGCTTTCGCGGCATAGAAGTTGGCTTTATCGAACCAGAAGGGCTTGATGTAGACAAAATGGTTTCTGTTTTAAGGGAAATTACAGAAAAATTGCCTATTAAAGAATATTTGCCGGAAAAAGAAGTCAGAAAAGTAATCAGTTTAGAAGATAAAATTTTAGAACTAACCGGACGAATTCAAAATTCTCTAGAAATTTCTTTTTCAGAATTCGTTGTTTCAGAAAATAAAATCGATCAGGAAGAATTAAAAATTGAAGTCATAATAAGTTTTCTAGCAATGTTGGAATTAGTTAAACAAGGTATTATAATGGTAAAACAAACAGAATTATTTGATAATATAAATATTTGTTCAGTAATAAATAATCATGAATAATATTGATTCACACATAGAAGCGCTCCTCTTTTTAAAAGGAGAGCCAATGACTATTAAAGAATTGGCAAAAATATTGGCAGTAAAAGAAAGTGATGTAAAAATTGCCACAGGAGAATTGGATAAAAAACTTGTTGATCGCGGAATCGTTTTAGTTCAAAAAGAAGATAGTTATATGCTTGCAACTTCTTCAAAATCTTCAGAATTTGCGAAAATTTTAGTTAAAGAAGAATTTAATCCTGAATTAACTAAGGCTTCTTTGGAAGTTATTTCTATTGTTGCTTATCGTGGCCCGATCAGCCGGGCTGAGATTGATTATATCCGCGGAGTTAATTCAACTTTTATTTTAAGAAATCTTTTAGTCAGGGGATTAATAGAAAGAATTCCTAATCCGCGTGATAGCAGAAGTTTTATTTATAAACTATCGTTTCAACTTTTGGAATATCTGGGAATCAAAAAAATTAATGATTTGCCGGAATTCGGAGAATTTAACAAAAAAATCGAAGATTTTATAAAAGAAAATGACAATAGCAAAGAGGAAAATAATATTAGCAATAGTTCTGTTTAGCGCGCTTTTTTTATTCCTAAATTTTTTTAATTCTGAAAATAAGGAAGAAAAAAATGAAACAGAGCTTTTAACTGAAGAGGTAAAAACTCCGGCTTTTGAGAATTTAAAATTAGAGGCTAAATCAGCCTATGTTTTTGATGTTATTCAAGATAAACCTCTTTTTGAATTTAATGCTGATGCTCAATTGCCTTTGGCTAGTTTGACTAAATTAATGACTGCTGTTGTGGCTAAGGAAAATATTCCGGAATGGATGCTTATTGATATTAATAATGAAGCAATCAAAGAAGTTGGTGATAATGGATTTTTGGTTGGTGAAAAATGGAGGATCGATAAGCTCATTGACGCTATGCTGATATCTTCTTCCAATGATGCGGCAACAGCCATTGCCTTAAGCAATGATAATTTTATTTCTTTAATGAATGAAAAATCATCTCGATTAAATTTAGTACAAACTTATTTTTTAAATCCTACGGGCTTGGATTCAAACGGACAGATTGCCGGCAGTTATGGTTCTGCCAAAGATATTGCCATGTTGATGAACTATCTTATAAAAAATTTCCCATTGTTATTAGAGGCAACTAGTTATGAAGAAATTGAAATTAATAATAGAAAATTTAAAAATACTGATAAATTGATTGGAGAAATTCCTGGCGTGGTAGCAAGCAAAACAGGTTTTAGTGATTTGGCTGGAGGAAATTTGGCAGTTGTTTTTGATATTGGTCTTCAATATCCTATTATTATTGTGGTGCTGGGTTCAACAGAAGAAGGCCGTTTTGAAGATGTAAAAAATTTATATAATGAGAGTGTAAAATTTTTAATAGATACTGTATACTAATATTATGGGATTAAATGTTTTAAAAGTTTTCGGCTTATCTTCATTCGCTTTTTTTCTGGCGATTTTTTTAACGCCGATTCTTACTCATTATCTTTATAAATATCAGATGTGGAAGAAAAAAGCTCGCAATGAAGCTTTGGGTGGCGGGGAAACTCCGATTTTTAATCAAATGCATAAGGATAAAGAAGTGGGCACTCCTAGAATGGGCGGGATTTTAATTTGGTCAGTTGCTCTAATAATGATTTTAATGTTTTTTATTTTAGCGGAAATTTTACCTTCAGATTTTACTCATAAGCTTAATTTTTTAAGCCGTGGCCAGACTTGGTTGCCACTTTTTACTTTGATAGTCGCTTCTTTAATTGGTTTAACAGATGACATTATGCAGATACGCGGAAAAGGAAGTTATATTGCTGGTGGAATTAGTCTGACAAAAAGAATTATTATGGTCATTATAATCGGCCTTATTGGCGCTTGGTGGTTTTATACTAAATTGGAAGTCAGTTCTTTAATTATTCCGTTTTTGGGGGAAATTAATCTTGGTCTGTTTTTTATTCCTATTTTTGTTTTAACAATGCTGGCTATGTTTTCCGGCGGAGTGATTGATGGAATTGACGGACTTTCCGGAGGAATTTTTGCCGTTATGTTTGCCGCTTTTGGCGGTATTGCTTTTTTCCAAAATCAAATTGACTTGGCTGCTTTTTGCGGAGTGATTGCCGGCGGCACATTGGCTTTCCTTTGGTTTAATATTCCGCCAGCCCGGTTTTATATGGGCGAGACAGGAATTTTAGGATTAACCACCGCCTTAACTGTAGTTGCTTTTTTAACCAAATCCGCTGTTTCTTTAATTATTATTGCTTTTCCTTTATTGGCTGCTTCAGGTTCAGTGATTATTCAATTAATTTCAAAAAAATATTTTCACAGGAAAGTTTTTAAAGTGGCGCCTATTCATCATCATTTTGAAGCGCTCGGCTGGCCGTCATATAAAGTCACCATGCGTTTCTGGGTCATCAGCATCATCTTGGCCATCATCGGCATGGTTATTACTTTAGTGGGTAAGTGATGATATAATAATATTATCTTCTATGGCCAGTTACGACATTATAATTAAAAATGGAACAGTTTTTGACGGAAAGGGGAATAAGCCCCAGAAAATTGATATTG